>JBJMTR010000036.1:0-16250 GCA_045811565.1 Bradyrhizobium sp. | reverse complement strand
GGCGAGCGACTTCAGCGGACGCTTGTTGGCGCCGGTGATGACGCGGCCGCGGCGGCCGTTGTCGAACAGCGCGTCCACAGCTTCCTGCAGCATACGCTTCTCGTTGCGGATGATGATGTCGGGGGCCCGCAGCTCCATCAGCCGCTTCAAGCGGTTGTTGCGGTTGATGACGCGGCGGTAGAGATCGTTGAGGTCCGACGTCGCAAACCGGCCGCCGTCAAGCGGCACCAGCGGACGCAGGTCCGGCGGAATCACCGGCACCACCGTGAGGATCATCCACTCCGGCTTGTTGCCGGAATAGCGGAAGGCCTCGACGATCTTCAGGCGCTTGGCGAGCTTCTTGTGCTTGATGTCGGAGTCGGTCTCCTGCATCTCGGCGCGCAGCGAGGTTTCGAGCTTCTCGAGCTCGAGGCCCTTCAACAGTTCGCGGATCGCCTCCGCGCCGATCATGGCGGTGAAGCTGTCCTGACCGTATTCGTCCTGCGCCTTCAGATACTCGTCTTCGGACAAGAGCTGACGGTCCTTGAGCGCGGTGAGACCGGGCTCGAGAACGACGTAATATTCGAAGTACAGGATCCGCTCGAGATCCTTCAGCGTCATGTCGAGCAGCAGGCCGATGCGCGACGGCAGCGACTTCAAAAACCAGATGTGTGCAACGGGCGCCGCCAGTTCGATATGGCCCATGCGCTCGCGCCGGACCCGCGACAGCGTCACTTCCACCGAGCACTTTTCGCAGATGATGCCCTTGTACTTCATCCGCTTGTACTTGCCGCACAAGCACTCGTAGTCCTTGATCGGCCCGAAGATGCGGGCGCAGAACAGGCCGTCACGCTCCGGCTTGAAGGTACGGTAGTTGATGGTCTCCGGCTTCTTGATCTCGCCGTAGGACCAGGACAGAATCTTCTCCGGGGACGCGATCGAAATCCGGATCTGGTCGAAGACCTGGGCCGGCGTCGTCGGATTGAAAAGATTCATAATCTCTTGGTTCATGGTCTTCTCCTCGCTTGCCGGTCATCGCCGGCAGCAAATTCCGAAACTCTGTTGTCCACGCGCCCCGCTCCAGCGCTTGGAGCGAAGTGCGGATGCCCGGCACATCGGCCGCGAAGACGCGCTTCGCGGCTTTGGCCGGGCATGAATCTTTCGCGTTACTCGGCCGCCTCGGACGTCGCGGCCGGGCCGATCTTGGAATTGTGCAGGTCGACGTTGAGGCCGAGCGAGCGCATTTCCTTGACCAACACGTTGAACGATTCCGGAATACCGGCCTCGAACGTGTCGTCGCCGCGCACGATCGCCTCGTACACCTTGGTACGGCCGGCGACGTCGTCCGACTTCACGGTCAGCATTTCCTGCAGCGTGTAGGCCGCGCCGTAAGCTTCCAGCGCCCACACCTCCATTTCGCCGAAGCGCTGGCCGCCGAACTGCGCCTTGCCGCCCAGCGGCTGCTGGGTGACGAGCGAGTACGGTCCGATCGAACGCGCGTGGATCTTGTCGTCCACGAGATGGTGCAGCTTGAGCATGTAGATGTAGCCCACCGTCACCTTGCGATCGAACGCGTCGCCGGTTCTTCCGTCATAGACGGTCGACTGGCCGGAGGCGTCGAAGCCCGCGAGCTTCAGCATCTCCTCGATGTCAGCTTCCTTGGCGCCGTCGAACACCGGCGTCGCGATCGGCACGCCGTGGCTCAAATTGCGGCCGAGTTCCATCAGCTCGTTGTCGTTCAGCGATTTGATGGTTTCATCGTCGCCATAGATCTTCTTCAGGGTCTCGCGCAGCGGCTTGAGATCCTGCTTCTGATAATAAGCATCGATGGTCTGGCCGATGCGCTTGCCTAGCCCTGCGCAGGCCCAGCCAAGATGCGTCTCCAGAATCTGACCGACGTTCATGCGCGAGGGCACGCCGAGCGGATTGAGCACGATGTCGGCATGGGTGCCGTCCTCAAGGAACGGCATGTCCTCGACCGGAACGATCTTGGATACCACGCCCTTGTTGCCGTGACGGCCGGCCATCTTGTCGCCGGGCTGGATCTTGCGCTTCACCGCGACGAAGACCTTGACCATCTTCATCACGCCGGGCGGCAATTCGTCACCGCGCTGCAGCTTTTCGACCTTATCGAGGAAGCGCTGTTCAAGGCCCTTCTTCGATTCGTCGTACTGCTTCCGCATCGCTTCGATTTCGCCCATCAGCTTGTCGTTGGGCGAAGCAAACAGCCACCACTGCGACTTCGGATACTCCTCGAGCACCGCGCGGGTGATCTTGGTATCCTTTTTGAAGCCCTTCGGCCCCGCGATGCCCTGGCGGTTCTCCAGAAGCTCGGCGAGACGGCTGTAAACGTTGCGGTCGAGGATCGCCTGCTCGTCGTCGCGGTCCTTGGCGAGACGCTCGATCTCTTCGCGCTCGATCGCCAGCGCACGCTCGTCCTTGTCGACGCCGTGGCGGTTGAACACCCGCACTTCAACGATCGTGCCCTGCACGCCCGGGGGCACGCGCAGCGACGTGTCGCGGACGTCGGAAGCCTTTTCGCCGAAGATCGCGCGCAAAAGCTTTTCTTCCGGCGTCATCGGGCTTTCGCCCTTCGGCGTGATCTTGCCGACCAGGATGTCGCCGGCGCGGACTTCCGCGCCGATATAGACGATACCGGCTTCATCGAGGTTCTTCAGCGCTTCTTCCGAGACGTTCGGAATGTCGCGGGTGATTTCCTCAGGTCCGAGCTTGGTGTCGCGGGCCATCACCTCGAACTCCTCGATGTGGATCGAGGTGAAGACGTCGTCCTTCACGATCCGCTCGGAGAGCAGGATCGAGTCTTCGAAGTTGTAGCCGTTCCACGGCATGAACGCGACCAGCACGTTACGGCCAAGCGCGAGCTCGCCGAGGTCGGTCGACGGACCGTCGGCAATGATGTCGCCCTTCCTGACGACGTCGCCGACCTTCACCAGCGGACGCTGGTTGATGCAGGTTGACTGGTTGGAGCGCTGGTACTTCATCAGCCGGTAGATATCGACGCCCGACTTGGTCGGATCGAGATCCTCGGTGGCCCGGATAACGACACGAGTGGCGTCGATCTGGTCGACCACGCCAGAACGGCGAGCGGCGATCGCAGCACCGGAGTCACGCGCGACTACGCCTTCCATGCCGGTGCCGACGAACGGCGCCTCGGCGCGGACCAGCGGCACCGCCTGGCGCTGCATGTTCGAGCCCATCAGCGCGCGATTGGCGTCGTCGTTCTCGAGGAACGGGATCAGCGCGGCGGCGACCGAAACCAGCTGTTTCGGCGACACGTCCATGTAATCGACCTTGTTGGGCGGCAACGGCAGCACGTCGCGCGTACCGCTCGAACGGCAGACAACCAGGTCTTCGGTGAAACGGCCCTTGCTGTCGATCGGAACGTTGGCCTGAGCGACCGAGTAGCGGCCCTCCTCCATCGCGGAGAGATAGACCACCTCGTCGGTGACGCGGCCGTCCTTCACCTTGCGATAGGGCGTCTCGACGAAGCCGTATTTGTTCACGCGCGCGAACGTCGCCAGCGAGTTGATCAGGCCGATGTTCGGACCTTCCGGCGTTTCGATCGGGCAGATGCGGCCGTAATGCGTTGGATGCACGTCGCGCACTTCGAAGCCGGCGCGCTCGCGGGTCAGACCGCCCGGTCCAAGCGCCGAAAGCCGGCGCTTGTGGGTGATCTCCGAAAGCGGGTTGGTCTGGTCCATGAACTGCGAAAGCTGCGACGAGCCGAAGAACTCGCGCACCGCCGCGGCCGCGGGCTTCGCGTTGATCAAATCCTGCGGCATCACGGTGTCGATATCGACACTGGACATGCGCTCCTTGATCGCGCGCTCCATGCGCAACAGCCCGATGCGGTACTGGTTCTCCATCAACTCGCCGACCGAGCGCACGCGGCGGTTGCCAAGGTGATCGATGTCATCGATCTCGCCCTTGCCGTCGCGCAGATCGACCAGCGTCTTGATGACGGCGAGGATGTCTTCCTTGCGCAGCGTACGATGGGTATCAGGCGCGTCGAGTTCGAGACGCATGTTCATCTTGACGCGGCCGACGGCCGAGAGGTCGTAGCGCTCGGCATCGAAGAACAGCGACTGGAACATGGCCTGCGCCGAATCCAGCGTCGGCGGCTCGCCCGGACGCATCACGCGATAGATGTCGAACAGCGCGTCTTCACGCGTCATGTTCTTGTCGGCATGCAGCGTGTTGCGGATGTAGGCACCGACATTGACATGGTCGATGTCGAGCAGCGGCAGCTCCTTGTAGCCCTGCTCGTTGAGCGACTTCAGAAGCTTCTCGGTGATCTCCTCGCCGGCTTCGGCGTAGATCTCACCGGTCTTCGGATTGACGAGGTCTTCGGCGACGTAGTTGCCGACCAGTTCTTCATCCGACAGGCGCAGCGCCTTCAGCCCCTTTTCCTGGAGCAGCCGCGCCGCGCGCACGGTGAGCTTCTTGCCGGCTTCGAGCACGACCTTGCCGGTGTCGGCGTCGATCAGATCGTTGATGGTGCTGTAGCCGCGGAAACGGGTGGCGTCGAATGGCACGCGCCAGCCATCCTTGCCCCGCTTGTACATGATCTTCTTGTAGAAAGTCGAAAGGATCTGTTCGCCGTCGAGACCGAGCGCGTACATCAGCGAGGTCACGGGAATCTTGCGGCGGCGGTCGATACGCGCGAACACGATGTCCTTGGCGTCGAACTCGATGTCGAGCCAGGAGCCGCGATAGGGAATCACGCGCGCGGCAAACAACAGCTTGCCGGACGAATGGGTCTTACCTTTGTCGTGATCGAAGAACACGCCGGGCGAACGATGCATCTGCGAAACGATGACGCGCTCGGTACCGTTGACGACGAAGGTGCCGTTCATGGTCATGAGCGGGATGTCGCCCATGTAGACGTCCTGCTCCTTGATGTCCTTGACCGACTTGGCGCCGGTTTCCTCGTCGATATCGAACACGATGAGGCGCAGCGTCACCTTGAGCGGCGCAGCGTACGTCATGCCGCGCTGGCGGCACTCGTCGACGTCATATTTCGGCGGCTCGAATTCGTAGCGGACGAATTCCAGCATCGAGGTGCCCGAAAAATCCGAGATCGGGAACACCGAGCGGAACACCGCCTGCAGTCCCTCGTCCAGCCGGCCGCCATGGGGCTCCTCGACCATCAGGAACTGATCGTAGGACGCCTTCTGAACCTCGATGAGGTTCGGCATCTCGGCAACTTCCTTGATGTGTCCGAAGAACTTGCGAACGCGTTTGCGACCGGTGAATGTCTGCTGCGCCATCGTGGCCTCTCATTTTCGTCGCCCTTGTGGGCGAACCTTCCGAAGCGCGACTGCCATCGCCCCCGGGTTGAATTTCGATTCGCTTCGCAAGTCGGAAGTCCAATTCAGGAATTAAGTCCTGAACCCGTTCCCCAGACCCTCAAAACGCAAAACGACGCGCGGGGCGCTGGAACGCACCCGCCCGTCCAAACTTTTCGCTTCACGGACTGAAAAAGCCCGAAATCTGACTGTCTCCCAACGGCTTCCGCCGGGAGCCCCTGCCGCCCCCGCCGCCGACCGTGTTTTTCGCTGCCGCCCCGATATGGGGTCGCAATCGTGGAGATTCGAGGGTTAAGTCTTCGAATCCCCACACTTTTTTGTGTACCGCCTGCTCCGCGACAACCTGTCGCACGCCTTTTGCATGTCCCCGGATCGCGCTCGGCGCCGCCTCGCTTGTCCGGGGACAGAATTGAAGCAAGCTTGGCTTACTTCAGTTCCACCTTGGCGCCAGCCTTTTCGAGCTGGGCCTTGATCTTGTCGGCTTCGTCCTTGTTGACGCTTTCCTTGACCGGCTTCGGCGCGCCTTCGACGAGGTCCTTGGCTTCCTTGAGGCCCAGGCCGGTGATGGCGCGGACTTCCTTGATGACCTCGATCTTCTTGTCGCCGGCAGCGGCAAGCACGACCGTGAACTCGGTCTTCTCTTCAACCGGAGCCGCGGCAGCGCCACCACCAGCCGGACCGGCGACGGCCACCGCAGCCGCTGCGGATACGCCCCACTTTTCCTCGAGGAGCTTTGCGAGCTCGGCAGCTTCGAGCACGGTAAGGCTCGAGAGGTCGTCGACGATTTTCTGTAAGTCAGCCATTGATCTGTTTCCTTAAACGGTTTGGTTCGAACCAGGGTTGAAATTGCGAAGGGTCAGGCCGCTTCGCTCTTTGAGGCATGAGCCTGAATGACGCGCGCGAGCTTGGCCGCGGGCGCATTCGAGAGCTGAGCGAGCTTGGTCGCCGGCGCCATGATGAGGCCGATGAGCTTGCCGCGCAGTTCGTCAAGCGACGGCAGTGAGGCGAGCGCCTTCACGCTGTCGACATTCAGGACGGTTTTCCCCATCGAGCCGCCGAGGATGACGAACTGTTCGTTCGCCTTGGCGAATTCGACGGCAACCTTTGGCGCCGCGACCGGATCGTTGGAAGTGGCGATCACGGTCGGCCCCCTCAGCAGGGAACCGATGGCTGCGACGTCAGTGCCTTCAAGAGCAATTTTGGCGAGACGGTTCTTCGAGACCTTCACCGACGCACCCGCCTGCTTCATCTGCATGCGCAGCTTCTGCATCTGGGCCACGGTGAGGCCGGAATAGTGAGCAACGATCGCGACGCCCGTGGTCGTGAAGACCTCGTTGAGCTGTTCGACCGCCTCTTTTTTTGCCGCTCGTTCCACAGCAAGCTCTTTCCGGTTGGCGGTCTACGCTTACGCGGGACCGCCGGGTTACACCCATCGTCCCGCCCAAAACCTGACCTCAGGACAAAAGTCCACGGACACGCCGGGCAAGACGACAATTTAGAAGCCTGCCCTCCCGCCACCTGCGAGGTCACGGGGTGTCGAGGTTCGAACCAAACTGGCCCGACGCCGCGATGAGCGGCGCAAGGCAAAATCCGGTCTTCACCCGTCTATGCAGGCCATAAGATTAAGCCCTTGAAAACTTTCGTTATCGCGGGCGCCTGCAGTCTCGGACAGGATCGAGATCTTATCGGCAAGCCGAAAGACCCCTGCCACATTCCACCAGAGCCACGGTTTTTCTTCCCTTTCGAGCAATCCATGCGGATGTCCGGAAAGGAAAGATCTCCTATTGCATCAAGTTTTCGGAATGCGAACACGGGCGTGCCAGCGACGGCCAGCACGCCCGGAGGCCGCTATGTAGCGGGTCTGGTCCGGCTTGCCAAGAGCAAAATTCAGACCAGTCGAAGCGCGGAACCGCCGATTTCGGCCCGAAAAGGCGCCTCAAGCGTGGCGAACCTCGTACGGCAGCGGCTTGCCGGCGAAGTAGGCCTCCAGGTTCGCGATCACGCAGTCCTGCATCGCCACATGGGATTCAAGGGTATGGCCGCCGATATGCGGGGTCAGCACGACATTCGGCAAAGCCGTCAGCGCATCCGGCCGGTGCGGCTCCGTTGCGTAGACGTCAAGGCCGGCGCCGGCGATCGCCTGATCGGTGAGTGCCGAAACCAGCGCCTCCTGGTCGATGACCGAGCCCCGCGAAATGTTGACGACGTAACCCTCCTTACCGAGTCTTCGCAGGACGTCGGCATCGACGATGCGATGCGTGTCGGGACCGGCGCGAACCGCAACCATCAGCACGCTGCACCAGTCCGCCAGCGCTCCCAGGCTCGGAAAATATTGATACGGCAGATCATATTTGCTGCGGCTGAAGTAGCCGATCTCGGTCTCGAAGCCGGCGACGCGGGCGGCGATCTTGCGGCCGATTTCGCCCATGCCATACACGCCGACCTTGCGGCCACGCATGCCCGCCTGCGGACGCATCATCGGCGACGGCTTGGCGGCAGCCCAGTTCCCGCTCCGCACGTATTGATCGGCGACCGGCAGGCGCCGCACGGCGGCCAGCATCAGCGTCACCGCGATATCGGCAACGGAGGCCGCATTCGCACCGGGACTGTGGCCGACCGCGATCTTGCGTTTCGCCGCCGCCGTGAGATCGACGCCGTCATAGCCGGTACCGTAGCAGACGATAGCGCCAAGGTTCGGCATCAGGTCCATCATATCGCCGCCGAGCGGCGTGCCGCCCGCGGCAATCAACGCGCCCATGCCGGCGAGTTGATCCGCCGAGAACACTTGGTTCGGCGGTTTCCCGGCGGCATCGAACAGCTCAAAACGTTCGCCGATCCGCAGCATCAGTGTTTTCGGAAAACGCGAATAGATCAGGACTTTTTCGGGCATCGAGACGCGGTCCTCGCCATTGTTTCGCCTGTCGTTTCAAAAAAACCGCGCAACGACAAGCAGGACCTCTCGACCTCGCCCACATTAAATTGCGGCAGGGTCTCCTGAGCGCCGGCGCCCGCAGCAACTGTTGCGCTATGATAGGGCTATTCACCTGGAGCACGACCTTTGTCCTTGTTCACAGGCCTGTCTCTCACGCGACGCGCGGCACTGACCGCCCTGGCCGCCTCGCCGATGTTTGCCATGCCGACCCGTGTTCGTGCTGAGGACACGACGGCACAGCCGGCGCCCTCGTGCGTCCTGACCCCCGAGGCGGTCGAAGGTCCCTACTATTTCGACGCCAAAATGCGGCGCGAGGACATCACCGAAGGCCATCCCGGCGCACCGCTGCGATTGCGATTCACGGTTCTGGAGGCCGGTTCGTGCAAACCGCTCACGGGCGCCCGGGTCGATGTCTGGCATGCCCGCGCCGACGGCTTCTACTCCGGCTATCGCGGTCAGGGCGACGACCATGCCATCGACACGTCAGGTGGCACGTTCATGCGCGGCACGCAATTCGCCGGCGCGCGGGGCGAAGTGTCGTTCCGTACCGTTTATCCCGGCTGGTATGAGGGCCGAACCGCCCACGTTCACTTCAAGGTCTTCACGGACCAAAGGAGCGTTCTCACCGGCCAGATGTATTTTCCGGACGCCCTCAGCCAGTATCTCTACACCAATGTCAGCGCCTACAGACGGAAGGCGGCGCGTAGCACCTTTAACTACAACGACGCACTGGCGCTGATGGACGGCGCGCATGGCGGCTTCTGCGACCTCAAGGAGGAGGCTGACCATTACCTGGCGACACTGGTCCTCGGGGTGGATCTGACCCGCGCGGGTGCCCGCGACGACAACAGAATCCCGCCAGGCGGATCCGCGCGACGAGGCCCCGCGTCGCTGGTTCCGGGCCTGGCGGCGCCGAAACCCAGAAGCGGCTGAGGCAGCCGAGAGCCGTACGCACCCCCCGACCGTCAAAAAGAAACGAGGCGGCACGGGGATCCCGTCCGCCTCGCAATAAATCAGTCAGACCGAAGAGATCAGCCGAGCAGCGTTCCCGGCTCGACCTTCACGCCCGGGCCCATGCTGGAGGAAACCGCCACGCGCTGGATGTAGGTGCCCTTGGCGCCGGCGGGCTTTGCTTTCGCCACCGCATCCGCCAGCGCCTTGACGTTCTGCACCAGTTTCTCTTCGGAGAACGACGCCTTGCCGACGCCGGCCTGCACGATGCCGGCCTTCTCGACGCGGAATTCGACCGAGCCGCCCTTGGCGCCCTTCACGGCATTGGTGACGTCCATCGTCACCGTGCCGATCTTCGGATTCGGCATCATGCCGCGCGGGCCGAGCACCTTACCGAGGCGGCCGACCAGCGGCATCATGTCGGGAGTGGCGATACAGCGATCGAAATCGATGTTGCCGCCCTGCACCTTCTCGACCAGATCTTCGGCGCCGACGACGTCAGCGCCTGCGGCCTTGGCTTCTTCCGCCTTGGCGCCACGCGCGAACACCCCGACGCGCAGCGTGCGGCCGGTGCCGTTCGGGAGGTTGACGACGCCACGAACCATCTGGTCGGCGTGACGCGGGTCGACGCCGAGATTGATCGCGATTTCGATGGTCTCGTCGAACTTCGACTTGGCGCGCTCCTTGACCATCTTGATGGCGTCCGCGAGCGGATAGAGCTTTTCGCGATCGATACCTTCGCGGGCCTTCTTCAAGCGTTTTCCGATTGCCATGGCTCGTTACCCCGCAACTTCCAGACCCATCGAACGGGCGGAGCCCTCGACCATCTTCATGGCCGCTTCGACGGTGTCGCAATTGAGATCCTTCATCTTCTTCTCGGCGATCTCGCGCACTTGCGCTTTGGTCACCGCGCCGGCCTTGTCGCGGCCCGGCGCTTTCGAGCCGGACTGGATTTTGGCGGCCTGCTTGAGGAAGTGGGACATCGGCGGCGTCTTCATCTCGAAGGTGAAGGAACGGTCCGCATAGATGGTGATGATCACCGGGATCGGGGTGTTCTTCTCTTCCTTCTGCGTCTGCGCGTTGAACGCCTTGCAGAATTCCATGATGTTGAGACCGCGCTGACCAAGCGCGGGACCGATCGGGGGCGAAGGATTCGCCGCACCGGCCGGCACCTGTAATTTCAGGTATCCGGTCACTTTCTTTGCCATCTACTGCTCCTCATGTTGCTCCGGACGATTCCGGAAGCTTCACAGGACCGTGGTGCGGTTCGCATGACGGCTGGCGACCGTCAGTCCCCTTCCACGGCATCATGGAAGCGTTGCCGCCTCCACTCTTGTCATGCACGGACTTGATCCGGGCGCGACGACGCGATCAGACCTTCTCGACCTGACCGAATTCCAGTTCGACCGGCGTTGCGCGGCCGAAGATCGACACGGCGACCTTGACGCGCGACCGCCCCTCGTCGATTTCCTCGACCACGCCGGAGAACGACGCGAACGGCCCATCGGCCACGCGGACATTCTCGCCGATCTCGAACGATACCGAGGCCTTCGGGCGTTCCACGCCTTCCTGCACCTGGTGCAGGATGCGCATGGCTTCCGTTTCGGAGATCGGCATCGGCTTGTTCTCGGCGCCGAGGAAGCCCGTTACCTTTGGCGTGTTCTTGATCAGATGGAACGCCTCGTCGGTCAGCTTCATCTTCACCAGCACGTAGCCGGGGAAGAACTTGCGCTCGGCATCGATCTTGCGGCCGCGGCGCACTTCGGTGACCTTTTCGGTAGGTACCAGCACCTGCTCGAACAATTCCTCGAGCCCGCGCTGCTTCGCCTGCTCGCGGATCGATTCCGCGACCTTTTTCTCGAAGTTCGAATAGGCGTGGACAATATACCAGCGCTTGTCCATCGTTTGAGTTGCGACGCTCATCAGTGGATGCCCAGCAAGAAGGTGACGAGATAACGGATGATCTGATCCGAGGCGAAGAAGAAGATCGAAGCCAGAGCGACCATCACGAAGACCATGATCGTGGTGATCGTCGTCTCGCGGCGGGTCGGCCAGGTGACCTTGGCGGTCTCTGAGCGCACTTCCTGCAAGAATTTGAACGGGCTGAAAGCCATCGTCGGTAACCGCGTCCTTTGAGACAAATGTCTGATTTAACAAATGTCTGATTTAAGTGAATCCGAACAGCCCTCTAGCGCCCAGCCCTCTCTCGAAGGATGAGCCGCCAAGCGGGCTCGATTGTTCGGGGGAATTCAATGCCGCGCCGGATATCCGCACGAAGCGGGCCGGCAGCAGGTGGCGGCTATCTACTGCCAGCCGGGCAAAACGTCAAGGTACGGAGCAACCAGGGCCTGAGCCTTCGGCCGGCAAGCACCAGACCGGATCGGTCGAGAACCAAGGGGTTAACTGGCAGGAGTGGCAGGGCTCGAACCTGCGACCCCCGGTTTTGGAGACCGGTGCTCTACCAATTGAGCTACACTCCTGCAGGGAACCAAGCGTTGCCGCCGATTCAGGCCGTTTCAAGCACAAGCCATGCCTTGCTTGCAAGAGTGAAGCGATTAACCAGCCTGTTCAACTCTCCGGTTCTACGCCAGACTTCGCTACAACCGGTGGGACCTGCCCATCGTCCCAACAAGAGCAAACGGGAGAGACCATGAACGCCCAAACTGCCGCCAAGCAAGCATCCGCTCCGCAGACGCCGTCCCTGCCCCACGCCAAGCCGGAGCAGCTCGGGCTTTCCTCCGTTCGCCTGCAACGGATGTCGGATACCTTCAAGCGCGAGGTCGACAAGGGAACCATCCCCGGCGTCACGGTGCTGGTGGCGCGGCGCGGCCAGGTCGCCTGGTTCGATGCGATCGGCAGACAGAGTCCCGCGGGCGCCGCGCCGATGGCGCACGACACCATCTTCCGCATCTTCTCGATGACCAAGCCGATCGTCTCGGTCGGCATCATGATGCTGCTGGAGGACGGCCACCTCCTGCTCGCCGACCCCGTCGCAAAATCCATTCCGGAATTTTCCAACCAGAAAGTCGGCGTCGAGAACAACGGCAAGCTTGATCTGGTGCCGGCCAAGCGGCCGATGACGATCCAGGACCTGCTGCGGCACACCTCGGGCCTCACTTACGACCACACCGGCAACGGGCTGGTGCAGCAGTTGTACCAGCAGTCGCGGCTGCGCAGCCGCAAGATCACCAATGCCGAACATGCGACGATGCTGGCGGGCATGCCGCTAATCTGCCAGCCGGGCGCGGAATGGAATTACAGCCGCTCTACCGACATTCTCGGCCGCATCATCGAAGTCATCAGCGGCAAATCCTTAAGCGCGTTCCTGACCGAACGCATCCTCGCGCCACTGCGGATGGCAGAGACCGCATTCCACACCGGCGAGCAAAATGCCGGCCGTCTCGCCGAACCGTTCGCGAACGATCCCTGGAACGGCGACAAGGTCCAGCTCTTCAACATGCTGGAAAAGCCCGCGATGGAATCCGGCGGCGGCGGTCTCGTCTCGACCACGATGGACTACGCGCGGTTCTGCCACATGCTGTTGAACGGTGGGTCGCTCGACGGCAACAGGATCATTGGCCGCAAGACGCTGCAGTTGATGGCGTCGGACCATCTCGGCCCCGACGTGAAAGTTCAGGGCACTTTGGTGCCTGCCGGCCATAGCTTTGGCCTCGGCTTCGCCATGCGCACGCATCAAGGCATGGCGCCGTTCGCCGGCTCGGTCGGCCAATTCTTCTGGAGCGGCATGGCCGGAACGTTCTTCTGGGTCGATCCAACCGAAGAGCTGTTCGCCGTGTTCATGTCGCAAGGCCCCGGCCAGCGCGAATATTCCCGCACGCTGGTGCGGAGTTCGGTGTACGCGGCGATCGATTGACGTCTAGACGCAGCCACACCCAAAACTGTCATGCCCCGCGAAGGCGGGGCATCCAGTACACCGTGACATAGGTGAGAATCGAGAGGCCTGCGTCTACTGGATCGCCCGCCTGCGCGGGCGATGACGACTACCTTTAGTGGTGCGTCTTCCGCTCAGCACGCCTCAACTGATCGTTGCGCCGCCGTCGATGACGATGGTCTGGCCGGTCATGAAGTCGCCGGCCCTCGAACCCATGAATACCGCAGCACCCGCGATCTCGTCGGGAATGCCGATGCGCAGCAGCGGCGAGCGCGCGGTCGAGGCCTTTAGGGTTTCCGGATTGTCCCAGAGTGCCTTGGCAAAGTCGGTCTTGATCAATCCCGGCGCGATGCAGTTCACGCGAATATTGTGCTTGCCGTATTCGCAGGCGAGATTGCGCGCGAGCTGCATGTCGGCGGCCTTCGAAATCGCATAGGCACCGAGCACGGTGGAGCCCTTCAGGCCGCCGATCGAGGAGACGATGATGATCGAGCCATCTTTGCGCTCGATCATCTGCGGCACGACCATACTGATCAACCAGTTGTTGGCGACGATGTTGTTGTCCAGGATCTTGCGAAACTGGTCGTCGGAAATGCCGCCGAGCGGGCCGTAATAAGGATTCGACGCCGCGTTGCAGACCAGCACGTCGATCTTGCCGAAGGCGCGGTTGCTCTCATCGACGAGATGCTGAAGGTTTTCCTTGCTCGAAATATTCGCCGCGATCGACACCGCAGTGCCCTTGCCGAACTTGCCGTTGATCTCGTTCGTCACCTGGTCGCAGACATCCTGCTTGCGCGAGGAGATGACGACCTTGGCACCATGCTCGGCCATGCGCTCGGCGATGGCACGCCCGATGCCGCGCGTCGAGCCGGTGATCACGGCGACTTTTCCGGACATATCAAACAAGGTCATGTTTCTCTCCCAAATCTGGTTTTGATTTCGATCTTGAGCTAAGCAGCGTACGCCTCATTCGACAAGCGGATGTCAGGCAAGCTTCGGCTCGACAGCTACTTCCGGGCCGGCCGGCTGATGCATCGCCGCGTGCCTGGCATCGGCGATCCATGGCTGCTGGTTGACCATCGGAATGCGCCAGCCGCTATGGCCGTCGCTTGCGAGATGATCGAGCCGCGTCACCGAGCAATTGTCGATCGTGAAGGCAAGGCCCCTTTCCGCTTGACCACCCAGCGCCACGCCGACCGCGGCCTTGATCGTGCCGCCATGCGCGACCACGATCACGTCCTTGCCGGCTTGCTCGACATTGATGCTGTCGATCGCGCTTTTTACGCGGTTATAGAGATCCATAAAACTCTCGCCGCCGGGCGCGGGATCGTCGATCGGCGCAAACCAGTAGCTGCCGACGTCAATCGGACGGCTGGCGAAAAACGCGGCGCGGTTCAATCCCTGCCATTCGCCGAGATGCTGTTCGGCAAACGCCTTCTCCTGCTGCATGTTTGCGGGCTTCGGAAAACCGGTGGCCCAGATCGCCTCCGCGGTCTGATGCGTGCGCTTCAGATTGCTTGCATACCAGACCGCGTTGCGGGGCAGGATCTTTCCGACCGCGTCAAACACCACGCGATCGCTGGTGTCGCAGCCCAGATCCTTCTGGCCGTAAATGCAGCCGCCGTCCTCGCGGACCGGCGCGTGGCGCACCCACCACCATCGCGTCGCGACCACACCGGTGGGAACAGCATGCTGCAGCACAAATGGTTTGTCTGGATTGGACATCGCAAGGGCCCTTCAATACTGTCGCGTGTCGTACGTCAGAGCACAGAGCGTCTCAAGTAACTTCACGTTTGAAATGTTGTTTGAAATTCCGTAACCCGGCAAGCGCAGAGACGCATAAACTGCAGGAGCGAAACACATGGGCCGCCTCGAAGGCAAATCCGTTATCATCACCGGCGCAGGAAGCGGCATCGGGCGCGCAGCCTCCTTGTTGTTCACCAGGGAAGGCGCAAAACTGATCGCGGTCGATCGCAGCGACGCCGTGAAGGAAACCGCAAAGCTCGTCAGCGATGCGGGCGGAACGGTCGAAGCCGTGATGGCGGATGCGGGTTCGGAAGCCGACGTGAAGGCATTCATCGAGAAGGCGGTGTCCAAATACGGCAGACTGGACGCCATCTGGGCCAATGCCGGCGTCAGCGGCGGGCTGGTGCCGCTGGCCGAGCAGACCGTGGAGCAGTGGCAGGAAGTTTTGCGCATCAATCTGATCGGACCATTCCTCGCGATCAAACATGCTATGCCGCATATGATCAAACAAAAGTCAGGCTCGATCGTCTGCACCGCATCGGTGGCGGGGTTGAAGGCCGGCGCCAGCGGACATCCTTACGGCGCCAGCAAGGCCGGCGTCATCAGCCTGGTGCAGACCACGGCCTATTCGCTGTCCGGCACCGGCGTCCGCATCAATGCAGTGTGCCCCGGTCTGATCGAAACCGGAATGACAAAACCGGTGTTCGATCGCGCCAAGGAGCGCGGCACCTCCGACAAGATCGGGCAGCTCAATCCGTTGAAGCGCGCCGGCCAGCCGCATGAACTGGCGGCAATGGGATTGTTCCTCGCCAGCGATGAGGCGTCCTACGTTAACGGACAGGCGATCCCCGTCGACGGCGGCCTCACCGCCTCGATGCCGTATACGGGAAAACCGATTTAGCGATTGCGATACAGCCACTCGTCATGGCCGGACTTGATCCGGCCATCCATCTTCCTTAGCAAGACTCTGCTGAAGAGCGATGGATACGCGGGCAAAGCCCGCGTGTGACGATTTTGGTTTGCGGCGAAGCGCGCATCGCAGAAGCCTTTAAGTCGCCCCGGCCTTCTGCGCGTATTCCCAGGAGGCCTTCGACAGCGGTACGGTGCGCTTGGCGGACTCGATCGCCTTGGCGTTCGCTGCGGTGCCGTCGCGAATCCGCCCGGCGATACCCTGCGTGATGCCGGCAAGGCGGAACAAATTGTAGGCAAAATACCAGTTCAGGTCCGGTACCGCCGTTTTGGTCACGCTGCAGTAGATCTGCGCGGCCTCTTCCAGGCTCGGAATGTTCAACGTCTTGAGATCGGCGCCGGCGAGACCCGGCATGGTCCATTGCATCAGGAGATAAGTGAAATCGGCCATGGGATCGCCGAGCGTCGACAGTTCCCAGTCCAGCACCGCCTGCACGCGCGGTTCGGTCGC
>JBJMTR010000035.1:0-6273 GCA_045811565.1 Bradyrhizobium sp. | reverse complement strand
CCCATGCCAGGAGATAGGTCAGCTCCTGATTGGATTCCCCGACCAGCGTGGTGAAGAAACCGGCCTGCTTGATGCCGTGCTTCTCCCAAAGCTTCAGCGTGATGGTCTCAAAGCGCTTCAACAGCGCCGGCAGCCGGCCCGGCAGACAGCGATAGACGCGGGTTTCGTAGATCATCGAACGGACTCCCTCGATTATTGTTCTTGCGGTAGCAGGAGCGGTTTGTCGCAACAATTCACGCGTTCGTCAAAGTGTACGGTGGGCAAAGGCGCTGTTCGCGCCGTGCCCACCATCTATCCGTGGATTGTTGGTGGGCGCGCTTTCGCTCTGCGTCTACACCAGCCGGCTCTGCGCCATCGCTGCCTGAATGAACGACGCAAACAACGGATGCGGTTCGAACGGGCGCGATTTCAGTTCGGGATGGAATTGCACGCCGATGAACCAGGGGTGATCTTCGTATTCGACGATCTCGGGCAATATGCCGTCGGGCGACAGGCCTGAGAACCGGAGGCCGTGCTGCTCGAGCCGATCCTTGTACGCCGTGTTGACCTCGTAGCGGTGGCGGTGGCGCTCGGAAATTTCGGTGGCGCCGCCATAGACTTCCGATACCCGGCTGCCGCGTTTCAGCATCGCCGGATAAGCGCCGAGCCGCATGGTGCCGCCGAGATCGCCGGACTTCGACCGCTTCTCCAGTTCGTTGCCGCGCAGCCATTCCGTCATCAGGCCGACCAGCGGCTCCGGCGTCGGGCCGAACTCCGTAGAATTGGCCTCCTCGATGCCGACGAGATTGCGCGCGGCCTCGATCACGGCCATCTGCATACCGAAGCAAATTCCGAAATAGGGCACATCGCGCTCGCGGGCGAATTGCGCCGCGCGGATCTTTCCCTCCGCGCCGCGCTGGCCGAACCCGCCCGGCACCAGAATGCCGTTGACGTGTTCGAGGAAGGGCGCCGGGTCCTCGTTCTCGAACACCTCGCTTTCGATCCAGTCGAGATTGACCTTCACCTTGTTGGCGATGCCGCCATGCGACAGCGCCTCGATCAGCGATTTATAGGCGTCCTTCATGCCGGTATATTTGCCGACGATGGCAATGGTGACGGCGCCTTCGGGGTTGCGGATCCGCTCGTTGATGACATTCCAGCTCTGCAGCGCCGGCGGAATTTTTGGCGTGATGCCGAACGCGGCCAGCACCTCGTTATCGAGACCGGCGGCGTGGTAGGCCTCGGGCACCGCATAAATGTTGTCGACGTCGCGCGCCTCGATCACGGCGCTTTCGCGCACATTACAGAACAGGCCGAGTTTCCGGCGCTCTTCCTTTGGAATCTCGCGGTCGGTGCGGCACAACAGGATATCCGGCTGAATGCCGATCGAACGCAGTTCCTTGACCGAGTGCTGGGTCGGTTTCGTCTTCAGTTCGCCGGCGCTCGGGATATACGGCAACAGCGTCAGGTGGATATAGACGGCATGGTCGCGCGGCAATTCGTTCTTGAGCTGGCGGATCGCCTCGAAGAAGGGCAGGCCTTCGATATCGCCGACGGTGCCGCCAATCTCGACCAGCACGAAATCGTATTCGTCGTTGCCGGTGAGGACGAATTCCTGGATCGCATTGGTGACGTGCGGGATCACCTGGATAGTGGCGCCGAGATAATCGCCGCGGCGTTCCTTGGAGATGATGTCCTGGTAGATGCGCCCGGTGGTGATGTTGTCGGCCTTGCTGGCAGGACGGCCGGTGAAGCGCTCGTAATGGCCGAGATCGAGATCGGTCTCGGCCCCGTCGTCGGTCACGAACACTTCGCCGTGCTGGTACGGCGACATCGTTCCGGGATCGAGGTTGAGATAGGGATCGAGCTTGCGCAGCCGGACTTTGTACCCGCGGGCCTGCAGCAGGGCACCGAGTGCCGCTGAAGCCAGACCCTTTCCGAGCGAAGAAACCACGCCGCCGGTGATGAATATGTACCGCGCCATGGGACTCAACCTTTAAGGCCACTGGCGCGATTCGCCAAAACGAATCGCGTCTCCCGGCAAACATTTCGACGGGCTGTGGGTTACGTGAAATTTACAGCTTGATCAGGATGTTGATGGGGGTTTCTGATGCGAGACGGTAGAAGCAGTCCTGCATGGCCACCCTGCTTTATTGCGAACGCGGCGCCTGCGGGCCGGACGGCGCCGGCTGGCCCTGCTGCTCGTCGACCTTTTTCAGCGAATCCAGGATGCCGCCAGAGGTCGGCGGCGTGATCGGCTTACCCCCTTGGGCCGGCTGCGACTGCGAGGCCGGCTCATTGCCAATGATCGAGCTCGGCTTGCGGTCGTAGCTTGCAAGCCAGGACAAAAACAGACTGGTGATGAAGAAGCCCACCGCCAGTACCGCGGTGGTGCGGGTCAACAGATTAGCCGTGCCGCGGCTCGACATGAAGCCGGCGCCCCCACCCATGCCAAGGCCGCCGCCTTCGGACTTCTGCAGCAGCACCGCGCCGATCAAGACGGCGACGATCATGAGGTGGACGACGATAACGACAGTCTGCATTGCTACCTTCCGTCGCAAGGCGGAAGCGCCGGGTTCCGGCTGCACCATGGGCCTTGCGGGTTTTCCTGAAGTTGCGCGGTGTTACACGATCGGACGGTGCTTTGCCACCCCCGATCCCGCGTTCGTTAACTAGGGACAGCCCGCCGCGATCGCAAGGAAATCAGCCGCTTTCAGGCTGGCGCCGCCAACCAGGGCGCCGTTGACGTTCGCTACCCCCATCAGTTCGGCCGCATTCGAGGGTTTTACGGAGCCGCCGTAGAGAATCCGGATCCTGCCGCCCTCCCCCTTAAACCGATCGGTGAGAACATTTCGGATAAATTGATGAACTTGCTCGACATCTTGGGTAGTAGGCGTGAGCCCGGTGCCGATCGCCCAGACCGGCTCATAAGCCACCACCAGATTGGCTGCGGCCGATGCATCCGGCAGCGAGCCCTTAAGCTGGCCGCCGCAAATGTCCAGCGTCTGCCCGGCATCGCGCTGGGCGCGGGTCTCGCCGATGCAGACAATCGCGATCAAGCCCGCCCGCCAGGCAGCTTCCGCCTTCTGCCGAACCAGCGTGTCGCTCTCGCCATGGTCGGCGCGCCGCTCGGAATGGCCCACGATAATGGCGGTGGCCCCGGCATCGGCCAGCATTTCGGCCGAGAGATCGCCGGTATGGGCGCCGGAGGCTTTCGGATGGCAATCCTGGGCGCCGACCGCGAGCCGGGAGCCACGCGCCTTGTCGGCAAAGCCAGCGACCAGCGTCGCCGGCGGACAGACCAGGAGATCGGCCTTTCCGACCAGTGCAGGAGTGCCTGCGAGCATGGCGTCGAATTCGACCACGGAGGATTTCAGGCCGTTCATTTTCCAGTTGCCGGCAATCAGCGGCCGAATGGTGTCAGTCATCTCGAACTCCCATCAACCAAGTCCGGACATGCGCTAGCAGAGGCTAGCCCGCAGTTCCAGATACCTCCCCGCTCACACCCAAATGAGGCCGCTCCCTTAAGGTTGCGGGGGGGCGGCCGCCACTTTATGATGCGTTATCAATTCGGTGACGCCCTGTTGCGGATTCGATATCGAATTCGTATCGAGTTTTCGTTGGGCACGCTCCGGTTCCCTCCTTTAAAAACAAGTTGGACCCATGCTTCGAGGAATGCGGAAAGCCTCATCAAACTGGCTCGGCAAGACTGTGATGGCCGTGGTGATGGGCGTTTTGATTGTCAGTTTCGGAATATGGGGCATCGCCGACATCTTCAGGGGATTTGGGCGATCGACGCTGGCCAAGATCGGCAGCACCGAGATTTCGACAGAGCAGTTCCGTCAGATCTACACCGACAAGCTGCAGCAGCTCGGCCGTCAGTTCGGCCGTCCACTGACGTCGGAGCAGGCCCGCGCGTTCGGCCTTGACCGGCAGGTCCTGCAGCAGACCATCGCCGAGGCCGCGCTCGATGAGGAGGCGCGCCGCATGGGGCTTGGTCAGTCCGACGCCGAGACGATGCGCGCGATCTACAACGATCCAAACTTCAAGGGATTGAACGGTCAGTTCGACCCCCAGCGCTTTCAGGCCGTGATCCGGCAATTCGGCTATACCGAGCAGCGTTATCTCGCCGAGCAGCGGCGCGTAGGCTTGCGGCGCCAGATCGCAGGCACCATCTCGGCCGGCCTTGAGCCGCCAAAAGCGCTGATCGAAGCGCTGATCCGCTTCCAGAACGAGCAGCGCTCGATCGAATTCATCAAGCTCGACGGCGCCCAGGCCGGCACCATCGATCCGCCGTCGCCGGAGACGCTCGCCGCATATTTCGACGACCACAAGACCCAGTTCCGCGCGCCCGAATACCGCAAGCTTTCGTTTGTGGCGATCACGCCGGAAGAAATCGGCAAGTGGACCGAGATCTCGGACGAGGACGCCAAGAAGGCATTCGAGCAGCGCCGCGACAAGCTCGGCACGCCGGAAAAGCGCGAGGTGTCGCAGATCGTATTTCCCAACACTGAGGAAGCGCTCGCCGCGCGCAGTCGCCTCACCTCAGGAACGTCGTTCGACGATGTTGCCAGGGAGCGTAAGCTCAATCTGGCCGACGTCGATCTCGGCCTGATCGCGAAGTCCGCGATCCTCGATCCCGCCGTTGCCGATGCAGCATTCTCGCTGCCGTCAGGCGAAGTGAGCCAGCCGGTGCAGGGGCGGTTCGGCGTGGCGCTGGTCAAGGTCGGCAAGATCGAGCCGGGCACCATGCCCACCTATGAAAGCCTCGCAAGCCAGATAAAGAAGGACATCGCGAGCGAACGCGGGCGTGCAAAAGTCGCCGAACTCCACAACAAGATGGAGGACGAGCGCGGCGGCGGCGCCAGCGTTGTCGAGGCGGCGCAGAAGCTCGGAGTTGCGGCCGTCACCATCGACGCCGTCGATCGCTCCGGCCGCATGCCCAATGGGCAATTGGTGACCAATATTCCGCGCGGGCTGGATGTGGTTTCGCAGGCCTTCAACAGCGATGTCGGTGTCGACAACGACCCAATCCAGTTCAACGGCGGCTATGTGTGGTTCGACGTGCTCGGCATCACGCCGTCCCGCGAACGCAATGTCGATGAGGTCCGCGACCAGGTCGAGGCGCGCTGGCGCGAGGACCAGATTTCCTCAAAGCTGCGCACCAAGTCGACCGAGATCGTCCAGAAACTCGAGAATGGCGGCAAGCTCGCCGATGAGGCGGGCAGCCTGGGAGTGAAGCTCGAGACTGCCACTGGCTTCCGACGCGATGCATCGCTGCCCGAAGTACCATCCGCCGCGATCACGGCCGCGTTCCGGACGCCCAAGGACGGCATCGGACAAACGCCCGGCGCCGGCGGCAGCCAGTGGGTGGTCTTCCGCGTCACCGACGTCACCGTGCCCGCGGTCGACATGGCGTCGGAAGAGGTGAAAAAGCTGAAGGAAACGCTGCAGCGCGGGCTGACCGACGAACAGGTCGCGCAATACGTCACGAAAATCGAATCCGAGATCGGTATATCAATCAATCAGGCCGCCTTCGCACAGGTGACGGGCGCGAACAATTGAGCATGATCCCGGAAAAGTCGGCACCGGATTTCCGAAAGGATCATGCTCCAAGGAAGAGCCTCACTCCTGAAAGCAACGCGATGGACGACCTGAAATCTATCATTGCAAAAGTCGCCACCGGCGCCACGCTGTCGCGCGACGAGGCGGCATCCGCCTTCGACAGCGTGATGTCCGGCGAGGCCACGCCCTCGCAGATGGGCGGCTTGTTGATGGCGCTGCGGGTGCGCGGCGAGACCGTCGACGAGATCACCGGCGCGGTGGCGGCGATGCGCAGCAAGATGCTGCGGGTCACGGCGCCACTTGACGCCGTCGATGTGGTCGGCACCGGCGGCGACGGCTCCGGTTCGGTCAATGTGTCGACCTGCGCCTCCTTCATCGTCGCCGGCGTCGGCGTGCCCGTTGCAAAACACGGCAACCGCGCGCTGTCGTCGCGCTCGGGCGCTGCCGATGTCCTGGCGTCGCTCGGGGTCAAGATCGACCTGACGCCGGAGCGCGTCGGCCACTGCGTGCGGGAAGCCGGCATCGGCTTCATGTTCGCGCCCGCGCATCATCCCGCGATGAAGAATGTCGGCCCGACCCGAGTCGAACTCGCCACCCGCACGATCTTCAACTTGCTCGGTCCTCTGTCCAATCCGGCCGGCGTGAAGCGGCAGATGGTTGGGGTATTTTCCCGGCAGTGGGTACAGCCGTTGGCGCAGGTGCTGAAGAATCTCGGCTCCGAATCTGTCT
>JBJMTR010000034.1:0-3565 GCA_045811565.1 Bradyrhizobium sp. | reverse complement strand
TCGGATGCCCTCGACCGGGCAGCGGATCAATTGGCCCTTGTCGGTCACCAGCATGATCTGGTCGGTCTCCTCCACCGGGAATGACGCCACCAGCTTGCCGTTGCGGTTATTGACCGACATCGCGACGATGCCTTTGCCGCCGCGCCCGGTGGTGCGGTATTCGTAGGACGAGGTGCGCTTGCCGTAGCCGTTCACGGACACCGTCAGCACCACCTGCTCCTGCGCCGACATATCGACGTAACGTTCGGGGCTGAGCTGCTGGATCGCGCCGGACGTCTCCTCGCCTTCTGCATCCGCGGTCTCTTCGGTTGCAGCGTCGCCAGCAACGGCACGGCGCATCTTCAAGTAAGCCGTACGTTCGTCCGACGTCGTTTCGACGTGGCGTAAGATCGCCAGCGATATCACCTTGTCGTTTTCGGCGAGCCCGATGCCGCGCACCCCCATCGAGGTCCGGCCGGTGAACACGCGGACGTCGTTTACCGGGAAACGGATGCACTGGCCGCCGGCGGCGGTCAGAAGCACGTCATCCCGCTCGGTGCAGATCTGCACGTCGACGATCGCCTCGCCCTCCTCGAGCTTCATCGCAATCATGCCGGAGCGGCGGACCTCGACGAAGTCCGAGAGCTTGTTGCGGCGGACGTTACCGCCGGTGGTCGCAAACATCACGTCGAGATTGCCCCAGGAGGATTCGTCCTCCGGCAGCGGCATGATGGTGGTGATGCGCTCGCCCTGCTCCAGCGGCAGGATGTTGATCAGCGCCTTGCCGCGGGCGGTCGGCGGCGCCACCGGCAATCGCCAGACCTTCTCCTTGTAGACCTGGCCGCGCGAGGAGAAGAACAGCACCGGCGTGTGCGTCGAGGCCACGAACAGCCGGCTGACGAAATCCTCGTCGCGGGTCTGCATCCCGGCGCGACCCTTGCCACCGCGACGCTGTGCCCGATAGGTCGAGAGCGGCACGCGCTTGACATAGCCGGCGTGCGAGACCGTCACGACCATGTCCTCGCGCTGAATCAGGTCCTCGTCCTCGACCTCGCCTTCCTGCTCGACAATCACGGTCTTGCGCGGCGTTGCAAACTCGTCCTTCACCCCGGCGAGTTCAGTCTTGACGATGGCCTGCACGCGCGCGCGCGAACGCAGGATATCGAGATAATCGGCGATTTCGACGGCAAGCTCGTCGAGCTCCTCGGAAATCTCCTCTCGCCCCAATGCCGTCAGGCGCTGCAGCCGCAGATCGAGAATGGCCTTGGCCTGTTCCATCGACAGCCGCGCGGTGCCATCGGCGGCCGCACGATGGCGCGGATCGTCAATCAGCATCATCATCGCGTCCACATCTTTGGCCGCCCAGGCGCGCGACATCAAGGTCTCGCGCGCGGTGTTCGGGTCTGGCGAGGTGCGGATGACGCGAATCATCTCGTCGATGTTGGCCACCGCAATGGCAAGCCCGACCAGGATGTGAGCGCGGTCGCGCGCCTTGTTGAGCAGGTACTTGGTGCGGCGCGTGACCACCTGTTCGCGGAACGCGATGAAGACGGTCAGGAGGTCCTTCAGGTTCATCACCTGCGGCCGACCGCCATCGAGCGCGAGCATATTGGCGCCGAAGCTCGTCTGCAGCGGCGTAAACTTGTAAAGCTGGTTCAGCACCACGTCGGGCATGGCGTCGCGCTTCAGTTCGACGACGACGCGAAAACCATCGCGGTCGGACTCGTCGCGCAGATCGGCAATGCCCTCGACCTTCTTCTCGCGCACCAGTTCGGCGATGCGCTCGACCATCGTGGCCTTGTTCACCTGATAGGGAATTTCGGTGATGATGATTGCTTCACGGTCCTTGCGGATGGTGTCGATCGACACCTTGCCGCGCATCACAATCGAGCCGCGGCCGAGGTGATAGGCCGAGCGCATGCCCTGACGTCCGAGGATGATGCCCCCGGTCGGAAAATCCGGTCCTGGAATGATGTTGATGAGATCGTCGATGCCCAGCGCGGGGTCGTCAATCAACGCCACGCAGGCGTCGATGACTTCGCCGAGATTGTGCGGAGGGATGTTGGTCGCCATGCCGACCGCGATGCCGCCCGCCCCGTTGACCAGCAGGTTCGGGAACTTCGCCGGCAGAACCAACGGCTCTTTCTCGGAACCATCATAATTCGGCTGGAACTCGACGGTATCCTTGTCGATATCGCCGAGAACTTCCAGTGCGGATCGGGTCAGACGCGCTTCGGTATATCGATAAGCCGCGGGCGGATCGCCATCGACTGAGCCGAAATTGCCCTGACCGTCGATCAGCCGGACGCGCATCGAGAAATCCTGCGCCATCCGAACCATCGCATCGTAAATCGACTGGTCGCCGTGCGGATGATATTTACCGATCACATCACCGACGACGCGCGCGGACTTGACGTATTTCTTGTCGGGCGTGTGCCCCTGCTCATACATCGAATACAGAATGCGGCGGTGGACGGGTTTCAAACCGTCGCGCGCGTCCGGCAACGCCCGCGCCACGATCACGCTCATGGCGTAATCGAGGTAGGAGCGTTTCATCTCGTCGAGGATAGAAACGGGACGAATATCGGAGGGCACCGGCGGCTCGCCGGGCTTCTCATCTTCAGGGTCAGACAAAGGGGGATTCCGGTCAGTTCTTAACTAAGAATCATATAGCGTATCGGGGGCCCAATCACCACCCCGAAGCGGGCTTGGCACCCTGTTTTTCTCTTCGTTTTTTCATGGACTTACAGGGTTAGCGGCGGCTTCCGCGGAAGCGCTGTGGCCGGCCATTTCCGGGGCCGAAAGGCGGGTTGCCGGAACCGGGTCCTGGTCGCCTCTGATCGCCAAAAACCACCGCGAGCGCCGGTGAACGCGAAGACTCATCATGCCGCCGCGACGGATGACGTCGTGACGCCGCGTCCGCCACACCGCCGATGTTTCAGGCCCGCTCCGACCTTCGTTTAACTAATTCAGCCTGTTACCCCAAGGGCGCGCGGCCACCAAAGACACAACTGCCCACGAGAATTTGTCGCGAGGGACCCACGCTGGCAGACGGGACGCGTCGTCAGAATGGAATATCGTCATCCATGTCACTATTACGGGCGCCGGCAGCGACCGGGCGGCGCGGCGCGCTGGTCGGCCCGCCCGAGCCGAAGTCGACCCCGGAGTCGTCGGATCCGAAGCTGCCACCGCCGCCACGGCCGTCAAGCATCGTGAGGTTGGAGTTGAAGCCCTGCAGGACGACTTCGGTCGAATATTTCTCGACCCCGCTCTGGTCGGTCCATTTGCGGGTCTGCAACTGACCCTCGATGTACACCTTGGCGCCCTTTTTCAGATATTGCTCGGCGACCTTGCAGAGCCCTTCGTTGAAGATGACGACACGATGCCACTCGGTCTTTTCCTTGCGCTCGCCGGTCGCCTTGTCACGCCAACTGTCGGAGGTCGCGATGCTCAGATTGGCGATCGGCCGGCCATCTTGCGTCCGCCGGATTTCAGGATCCTTGCCGAGATTACCGACCAAGATCACCTTGTTTACGCTTCCCGCCATCGCCGCTCTCCACTCAAAATCACTGGCAAGATTATACTT
>JBJMTR010000033.1:0-18128 GCA_045811565.1 Bradyrhizobium sp. | reverse complement strand
CTCGCGGCCGGCGCACTCGATTGCGCGACGCAGGCGCCGCTGTCGCTCTCGAACGGCGTGGTCGGTGGAAACCTGAAGGCCTACATCGTGGCGCAGCACGTGTTCGAAAAGCCCGGCGGCTTCTCGGTCTATTGGGCGGTGATGGACGACTCGCCGATCAAGACCATCGCCGATCTCAAGGGCAAGACCGTCGGCATTTCCGTGATCGGCGGCGGCACCCAGGGACCCTTCGACATGCTGTTGAAGCAGAACGGGGTCGATCCGAAAACGGACATTAAGCTGGTCGAGGTCGGCTTCGCGGTCTCCGAAGACGCGCTGCGCCAGGGCCGTGTCGATGCCGTGAACATGAACCAGCCTTTCGCCGCGCGCGCCGAGGCCAAGGGCGGCACACGCAAGCTGTTTTCGCTTTCCCAGGCGATGCCGAATATCGTCCACATCCTGGAAGCCTGCCGCGCCGATTTCGTCGACAAGAATCCGGAACTGGTGAAGGCGTACGTTCGCGATATCACCTCCGGCATGAAGAAGGTGCTCGCCAATCGCGAGGAGACGCTCAAGGTCGTCAACGAGGTACTGAAAGCGCCGATGCCGGTGCTTGAAACCTATCTGCTCAAGGACAATGATTTCGGCCGCGATCCCGGTGCGGCGCCGAATTTCCCGGCGATCCAGAAGATGCTCGATATCTACGCGGAAACGGGCATGCTGCCGAAGCTGGATGTCGCGCAATTCAAGCACCCGACCATCGTCGCGCCGCTGCAGTAGCGGCCAGTTATCTGCGAGTCGTCTGGCGTTCGCCGGGACGAGGTTGAGAGAGATTTGCAACCATGAAGAAGTGGCGCTCACGCGTGACGACCGACGGTTTGGATCGTGCGCCGCATCGCGCCTTCATGCGGGCGATGGGGTTGGACGACGCGGCGCTCGCAAAGCCCATGATCGGTGTCGTCAGCATGAAGGGGGAACAAACGCCCTGCAACATGACCCATGACTTTCAGGTCGATGCCGCCAAGGCGGGGATTGCGGAAGGCGGCGGCACGCCGCGGGAATTCACCACCGTCTCCGTCTCCGACGGCATCAGCATGAACCATGAGGGGATGAAGTTCTCGCTGTTCTCGCGCGAGCTGATCGCCGACTCGATCGAGGCGGTCGTGCACGGGCTTGCCTATGACGCCCTGATCGGTTTCGGCGGTTGCGACAAGACGCTTCCCGGCGTCATGATGGGGATGATCCGCTGCAACGTGCCGTCGATCTTCATCTATGGCGGCAGCGCGCTACCAGGCCGCTTCGAGGGGAAGACGCTCACGGTGCTCGATTCCTACGAGGCGGTCGGCGGCTTCATGGCCGGCGAAATCGACGAGGCGACGCTTGCGGGCATCGAACGCACCTGTCTGCCGACGATCGGCGCCTGCGCCGGTCAGTTTACCGCCAACACCATGGCGATGGTTTCCGAAGCGATGGGCTTGACCATCCCCAATGTTTCGATGATCCCCGGCGTCTATCCCGAGCGCGCGCAGGTCGCGCGGCGCGCCGGGCGGCTGGTCATGCAGATGCTGGAGCACGGCGGCCCGCTGCCGCGCGAGATCGTGACGAGGAAATCGCTGGAAAACGGCGCTGCCATCGTCGCCGCGACCGGTGGCTCGACCAATGCCGCGCTGCATTTGCCGGCGATTGCCAACGAGGCCGGCATCGCTTTCACCATTGACGATGTCGGTGACGTCTTTGCGCGAACGCCATTGATCGGCAATTTGCGCCCGGGCGGGAAATACACCGCAAAAGACGTCTACGATATCGGCGGCGCCGCCGTCGTCATCCGCGCGCTGGTCGAAAGCGGCCATATCGACGGCAGTTGCCTCACGGTCACCGGCAGAACCATCGCGGAAGAATATGGTGCGGCGAATGCGCCCGACGGCGAGATTATCCGCAACACCAGCGCGCCGATCATGCCGGACGGCGGCCTCGCCGTTTTGAAGGGCAATCTTTGCCCCGATGGCGCCGTGATCAAGGTTGCGGGCCTGAAGAGCCTGGTATTTGAAGGCGCGGCGCGCGTGTTCGAGGATGAGGAAGCCTGCGTCGACGCTGTCCGCAACCGCAGCTACGCTGCAGGTGAGGTGTTGGTCATCCGCAATGAAGGTCCGGTAGGCGGTCCCGGCATGCGCGAGATGCTCGGCGTTACCGCGCTGATTTACGGGCAGGGCATGGGCGAGAAGGTCGCGCTGATCACCGACGGCCGCTTTTCCGGCGCGACGCGCGGCATGTGCATCGGCTACGTCTCGCCGGAGTCCTTTGTCGGCGGTCCGTTGGCGCTGGTGCGCGATGGCGATCGCATCCGGATCGACGCCACTGCGCGCCGCATGGATCTGCTCGTCGACGAGCGTGAGCTCGCGCAGCGGCGGCAGGCATGGAAGCCGCGGCCGCCGCGACATCGGGCAGGGGCACTTGCGAAATATGCCCGCCTGGTCGGCCAGGCGCCCGGCGGCGCCGTCACGCATCAAGGTGCGGCGGAATGGCCGTGGTTCGATGGCGTTGAGGACCGTTGCGCTCGGAAAGAGCCGTGAATGTTCTAGGTGACGGCAAGCTGGTGACTGAATCGGGGATCGTGCCAGACTTCTGCGCTGACGCACTCGGCGAGTATTTCGGCGGCATCCCAGACATCTTGAAACCGAAGGTAAAGCGGGGCGAAACCGAAACGCATGATATCAGGCGCGCGAAAATCGCCGATCACGCCGCGGTCGATCATCGCCTGAACGACCGAATAACCGTTGTCGAAAGCGATCGATACCTGGCTGCCGCGCAGCGAAGGTTCGCGCGGGGTCACCACATTCATGTTCGGCAACAGCGCGGTCACGCGGGCGATGAACAGTTCCGTGAGCGCGAGGCTCTTCTCGCGCAGCGGCGGCAATTCGACGCCGTCGAGGGTGCCGAGAGCCACATCGACGCCGCGCAGCGAAATGATCGGCTGCGTGCCGCACAGAAAACGCTTGATGCCGGCATCGGGCTGGAAATCGCGATCGAAGGCGAACGGCGCCGCATGTCCCCACCAGCCCGACAGCGGGTGCCGGGCAGCACTTTGATGCGCTTTTGCGACGTATATGAACGCCGGCGATCCTGGGCCTCCATTGAGATATTTGTAGGTGCACCCGACCGCGAAATCCACGGCGTGACGGTCGAAGGCGAGTTCGACCACGCCGGCGGAATGACAGACGTCCCACACCGCCAGCGCGCCCGCATCGTGAATACGTTTGGTGATGGCCTCGATGTCGAGTAGTTCGCCGGTGCGATAATTGACATGCGAGAGCACGACGACCGCGACGCTGTCATCAAGCAAGGCCTCGACCGATGGGCCATCTGCGCCCACCAATCGCCGCTGCATTGGACGGCCGGCGGAGTTCATCGCGCCTTCGATGACATAGAGATCGGTGGGAAATGCTGCATCTTCGGCGATCACCACGTCGCGATCGGGCCGTAATCCGATTGCGGCATGGATGGCTTTGAAGAGGTTGATCGAGGTGGTGTCGCAGACAAGCGTCTGACCCGGCGCCGCCCCAAGCAGGGCTCCGACACGGTCTCCAAGCTGGACCGGCATGTCGAACCAGCCGGCGGAATTCCAGCTCCGGACGAGATCGTGACCCCACTCCTGTTCAATGGTGCGATTGAGGACGCTCGCTGCCGCGCGCGGCATCGGCCCGAGCGAGTTGCCGTCGAGATAGATCACGCCATCGGGGATAGTGAAGCGATCGCGCAAATGGCGAAGCGGATCGCGCAGGTCCAGTGCGACGCAGGCATCGCGCGAATCGATGGGGGCCGTTGACATCATCAACATCCTGCGTTCGGCAATTAGCGCGACGTACCTGAAATCGCGGCGCGGCTGAGGAAATCCCGATTGACACGAAATGTCCATCCTTTTAGGCTTAAAGCAATGTTCCGCCAAGCGTTTTGCCGGGCGTTTTGGCGGCCATCAACGTGACACCAGAATTCCCGGCAGCTTCTGCCGAAAAGATCGCGTGGCGTATGCGTATGCCGGCACAAGAATGCATCATATGACAGACGATGCCGCCGACCCGTCAAAGGCCGGTTCCGGGACGAGCGTCGGCGCCAGCGTGTCTTATTCGGACTATCTCGAGCTGGACAGGATTTTGAATGCCCAGCATCCGATTTCGACGGCGCATGACGAGGCGCTGTTCATCATCCAGCATCAGACCTCCGAGCTCTGGATGAAGCTCGCAATTCACGAATTGAACGCCGCCTGCCGGTTGGTCGCGGCGGACGATCTGCAGCCGGCCTTCAAGGTGTTGTCGCGCGTCTCTCGCATCCTTGAGCAACTGAACTCGGCATGGGACGTGCTTCGCACGATGACGCCGAGCGAGTATACCCAGTTTCGCGGATCGCTTGGGCAATCATCGGGCCTGCAGTCCTGGCAATATCGCATGATCGAGTTTCTGGTCGGCAACAAGAACGCCCCGGCGATTCATTCGCACGGCCACGATCAAGCGGTCTTGCAGCGGCTCGAGGAGGCGCGTCAGGCCCCGAGCATCTACGATCAGACGATACGGTTGCTCGCCCGCCGCGGGTTTGGCATCGACCGCGCGATTTTGGAACGCGATGTCTCCGTGACGCATGTTGACAGCGACAGCGTACGTGCGGCGTGGTTATCGGTCTACGGCGATCCCAATCGTTTCTGGGAGTTATATGAGCTGGCGGAGAAGCTGGTGGATCTGGAGGATTATTTTCGCCGCTGGCGCTTCAATCATGTGACGACGGTCGAGCGAGTGATCGGCTTGAAGCGCGGCACCGGCGGTACGTCGGGGGTTTCCTACCTGCGCAAGATGCTGGATGTGGTGCTGTTTCCGGAGCTCTGGCAGGTGAGGACCGCGCTGTAATGAGCCTGATCGATATATCGCCACCGCTGCGTATCGGTATGGCCACCTTTCCGGGCGATGCCGCCTATCGGGTCGCGCAGACGTTCACGATCGGTCCGGATTGTCCCGTCAACGTCGGCAGCATCGCAATGTCGGCGCACTGCGGCGCCCATGCCGATGCGCCTCTTCATTATGACGCCGAGGGCGCCGGTATCGACAGGCTGGACCTTCGCGACTTCATCGGGCCAGCCAGGGTGATCGATGCCCGCGGCAAGGGCCCGCTCTGCGGTTTTGACGAGATCTCATCTGCGCTCGATGGCGCTCCGCCGCGGCTGCTGTTCAGGTTGATGGATCGCATTGACGCCATGGTGTGGCCAGCAGGATTCCGCGCACTGGCCGCGGAAACGGTGGAGCGGCTGGCCCAGCGCGGCACGCGCCTGATCGGCGTGGATGTTCCCTCCGTCGATCCAGAGACATCGAAGGACCTGCCATCTCACATCGCGTGCAATCGGCACGATATAAGAATAGTCGAGAACCTCGTGCTGGCGGACGTCGAACCCGGTGACTACGAGTTAATCGCGCTACCGTTGAAGCTCGAGGGGCTCGATGCAGCACCGCTGCGTGCGGTGCTCAGGCGGCTATCCCGGCAATGAAACATCGCCATGCCGCAGCGGATTCCGCTATGCTCTATTGTCAGTCGATGACCGGGACGTTCGGGTCCCGGACCGGGACTGAAAGCGGGAAGAGAAGCTGAAATGAAGGCATCGCCGTTGCGGCAGGACGTTCAGACGGGCGCGGAGCCGGCAGCCGCACACAAGGCGGCGACTGCCATGATCGAGATCGATCATGTCTCGCAGGTGTTCCAGACTTCGGCGCGTCAGGATCATATCGCGCTGTCGGATATCTCGCTGACAGTCGAGGATGGCGCTTTCGTCTCCATTCTCGGCCCGTCCGGCTGCGGCAAGTCGACGCTGCTCTATATCGTCGGCGGCTTCGTCAATCCAACGCAAGGCCTGGCGAAGGTCAGGGGCAAGGCGATCACGGGGCCAGGGCCTGATCGCGGGCCGGTGTTTCAGGAGTTCGCGCTGTTTCCCTGGAAGAGCGTGCTCGGCAATGTGATGTACGGTCCGCGCCAGCAGGGCGTCGGCCACACGGAAGCCGAAGCGCAAAGCCGTGCGCTGCTCGAAATGGTGGGCCTGAAAGGTTTTGAGAATTTCTATCCCAAGGAATTGTCCGGCGGCATGAAACAGCGCGTGGCGCTGGCGCGCACGCTCGCCTATCACCCCGAAGTTCTCCTGATGGACGAACCGTTCGGCGCGCTGGACGCGCATACCCGCACGCGGCTGCAGAATGACCTGCTTAACATCTGGGAACGCGACCGCAAGACGGTGCTGTTCGTCACCCATTCGGTCGAGGAGGCGGTGTTCCTGTCGGACAAGGTCGTCATGATGACGCGTTCGCCCGGCCGCATCAGGGAGATCATCGATATCGATCTGCCGCGCCCGCGCCGCCGTACCGAGCTCTTGCTCGAACCTCGCTACCAGAAATACGTCGTCAACATCGAGCGCATGTTCGACGATGCCGGCGAAGGCGGGGTGCGGCCATGATCTCGGAGCGTGGTCTCATGACGCGCTCCGCGCCCTTGCTCGCCTGCCTCGGGCTGCTCGGGATCTGGCAGAGCGCATCGCTCACCCTGCACAACGACAGCTTTCCCACCGCGATCGAGGCGATTCGCGCGATCCCTTCGATCCTCGGTGACAAGGAGGCGCTGATCAACATCCTCGCGTCGCTGCGCCGCATGGCGATCGGCTTTGGCGTGGCGGTGATCTTTTCGATCCCGCTTGGCCTGATGATGGGCCGCAGCCGCGCCACCGCCTCGTTCTTCAATCCCTTGCTGATGGTGATCTATCCGGTGCCGAAGGCGGCGCTGATGCCCATCATCATGCTCTGGCTCGGCGTTGGCGACGTGGCGAAAACGTTGGTAATCTTTCTCGGCGTGAGCCTGCCGGTGATCTATCACAGTTTTGAGGGCGCCAAGGCGGTCGAGGAAAAGATGCTGTGGTCGGGCGCTGCCATGGGCCTGTCGGCGGCGCAGCGCCTGGTCCGGATCGTGCTGCCGGCGGCATTGCCGGAAATCCTGACCGGCTGCCGCACCGGGTTGGTACTCGCATTGATCACCATGATCACCAGCGAGATGATCGCGCGGCAATCCGGCGCCGGAAACATCCTGTTCAATGCGCTCGACATGGGACAATACGATACCGTGTTTGCGATGATCATCATCGTCGGCGCGATGGGCATCGGTCTCGATGTCGCGTTCGAGAAGATGCGGGCACGGCTGGTGCGATGGTCCGAGCCGCAATTCGACATCCCCGTGAGCAGCTTTTCATGAACGCGCGCCGACTAACGACGGATATCCTGTTCGGACTGGTGCCGATCGCGTTATTGGTAGCGATCTGGCAGGGACTGGTATCGTTCGGCTACGCGCCGATCACGCTGCTGCCGCCGCCTGGCCTCGTGTTCCAGCGTCTGGCGCAGCAACTGACGACCGGCATATTCCAGCAGGAGATTGCCGCCACGTTGTTTCGACTGTTTGCGGGATTCTCGATCGCGGTGGTGCTTGGCGTCACGCTTGGGCTTGCGGCGGCCGCCAGTCCGCCGATCAATGCCGTGCTGCGTCCGATCGTGCGGGTGCTGGCGCCGTTGCCCAAGGTCGCGTTGTATCCGGCCCTGTTGTTGTTGCTCGGCTTCAATCACGGATCGAAGATCACGCTGGTCACCGCCGACGCGTTGTTTCCGATCCTGCTTTCGACCTATTACGGCGCGTCGATGGTGGAACAGAAATTGATCTGGTCGGCGATGGCGGCCGGAACGCCGCGCCGTCAGATCCTGTTCAAGGTTGTGCTTCCGGCAGCGATGCCGTCGATCCTGACCGGCTGCCGCATCGGCTTGGTAATTTCCTGCATCGTGGTGTTTCTCGCCGAGATGATCACCTCGACCGATGGTCTCGGCCACCTCCTGGTAATGGCGGCCCGCACGTTCCAGGCCGTCGACATGTTCGTGCCGCTGATCACGATCTCGCTTCTCGGCTTGATCCTCAACGGCCTGTTGCAGGCGCTGCGGTCCTATCTGCTGCGCGGTTTTCCGGAAGTCTGACATTTCCGGAAATTATTTCCTTCAAGTAGGTCTTCCGGCATCCTATGGTCGGACCAAACGTCTTTGGAGATAATGCATGCTGGCGGATCGTATCGAAGCGAAATGGATCGACGCGTTCTGCGAGATCTTCGAGCGCTGCGCGGTCAAGCCCGGCGACACCGCGGCAATCTTATCGGAAACCCAGTCGCGCGGGCTCAACGTTCACCTCGCCGAGCTTGCGCTGTTGCGGATCGGCGCGAGGCCGTTCCACGTCATCGTACCGACGCCGCGTAACAAGCAGGGGGTGCCGATCCGCTCCACCGGCGCCAGCGAAGCGATCCAGCGGTTAGCACCTGTTGTTACCGCGCTGCAGCAGGCAGGTTTTGTGGTCGATTGCACCATTGAAGGATTAATGCATGCGGTGGAGACACCAGAAATTCTCAAAGCCGGCGCGCGCATTCTCGTCATTTCCAACGAGCACCCCGAAGCGTTGGAGCGCATGGTGCCCGATACGGCACTGGAGAAGCGGGTGCGGGCGGCGGCCAAGATGCTGCGCGGAAGCAAGCGGATGCGCGTCACCTCCAATGCCGGCACCGCGCTCGACGTCGATATGGCCGGCGCCTCGACGGTCGGCATCTGGGGTTGGACCGACAAGCCGGGCACGCTGGCGCATTGGCCGGGCGGCATCGTCGTCAGCTTTCCCAGGAGCGGAACCGTCAACGGCACGCTTGTCATGGCCGCCGGCGACATCAATCTGACCTTCAAGCGCTATCTGACTTCGCCGGTGAAAATGACCCTGAAGGACGATTACGTTACTGAGCTCGAAGGCGAGGGCGCGGATGCGGCGATGATGCGGGCGTATCTCGCCGCCTGGGGCGACCGCGAGGCCTATGCGGTGTCGCATGTCGGGTTCGGCATGAATCGCGGTGCGCGCTACGAGGCGCTCTCGATGTACGACCAGCGCGACACCAACGGCACCGAGCTCCGCGCGGTCGCCGGTAATTTCCTGTTTTCCACGGGCGCGAACGAATTCGCAGGGCGCTATACGGCCGGGCATTTCGATCTGCCCGTGATGGGCACGACGATCGAGCTCGACGGCGTCGCCGTCGTGCGCGAGGGCGTGCTGCAGGATGTGTTCGGTTAGGAATTTGCGCGGGGAGAGAGTCCTCATGGTGAGGAGGCGCTTCTTCAACGCCGTCTTGAACCATGAGTTACGCAGTGGCTCATCCTTCGACACGCACGCGAGGGCGCGCTCCTCTCAGGATGAGGGACATCACAGCACCGGCGGCCGCGCGAGCCCAAAATGCCTGAGCAGGTCGACCAGGGTAGCAAGGCGCTGCTCGCGATAGGCGTCGACGTCGAGACCGGAATAATCGAGGAACCCGGCGCCGGTCCGCAGGCCGATGCGGCCGTCGCGCATGTTCCGCGAAATCACCTCCGGCGCGCGATAGCGGTCGCTGCCGAGCGCGCCTTCGAGATAGCGGCTTGCGTAATACAGAATATCGCCGCCGCCCCAGTCGATGAATTCCAGCAGTCCCAGCACGGCGTAGCGGAAGCCGAAGCCGTAGCGGATCGCCTTGTCGATCTCCTCAGCCGTAGCGACGCCTTCCTCCACCATCCGTGCGGCTTCGTTCATGGCCAGCGCCTGGATGCGCGGTACGATGAAGCCGGGCGTGGCGGCGCACACCACCGGCACCTTGCCGATACCTTCGAGCAGCGCCTTCATTTGCGCGACGATGGCCGGATCGGTCGCCGCGCCCGGCGAAATCTCGACCAGCGGAATGAGATAGGCCGGGTTCAGCCAGTGCACGTTGAGAAAGCGGCTGGGGCGTTCGATCGCGCCGGAGAGATCGTCGACCAGGATCGTCGATGTGGTGGAGGCAATGATGACATCGGGGCCGACTTGTTTCGAGACGGCCGCCAGCACCTCGCGCTTGAGCTCGACCACCTCGGGCACGCCTTCGAACACGATGTCGGCGCCGGAAAGCACGGCTGCCAGATCCTGCGAGGGTGCCACCGAGACGCGCGCGATCACGGTTTGCGCGTCGTCCTCGCTAAGCAAGCCGAAGCGCGCCAGGCTCGCCAGTGTCTTTCTCGCCTCGTCCAGGGCTTCGGCGTCGAGCTTCGCGAAAGCTTCGGCTGAGCGCGGCTTGACGTCGATCATGGTAACGCCATGACCGGCATAGGCGAACGCCACTGCGATGCCGCGGCCCATCCGGCCGGCTCCGATACAGGCGATTGCTTGACGGCGCGTTGTCATTGATCAAACCCGTCGCGCAGCAGGGTCTGCAACTCGCCGCGATCAAGGCCAGCGAGGCCGAGACTTGCTAGCGTGCGCCCGTCGCTCAAAAAATCGTCGCCGCAGATCGCGCCGCCGATGGCGAGGAAGGATCTTGCGAGCGGTGTCGCGACGCCGGCGAGGTCCGCGACCGACACAAGGAATGACAGGCCAAGCCGCAAATCTTCCCGCATATAGCGATGCTCGCTCAGTACGATCCGCTCCCGCCAATCCCCGGAATCGGTCAGGCGGTCGTGCGAGCCGCGGCCGTACATCCAGATCTCGCCTTTATCGGCATAGTGATGCGCCAGCGGAAAGTGCGGGCCGCCATAGCCCAGCGCCTCGCGAACGGCGATGCGTTCGGCGTCGAGCGCGTCGGTGACGCGGCGGACCGCCGCTTGCGTGCCTTCCTTGTGAATGTCCCAGCGCTCGAAATGCTCGATTGGACCGGCGTTCATCACGATCAGCGGCGGATGGATGATCGGCCCGGCATTCATCAATGCCCCCGACAGCGCGTCGCCGCACGGTTCGATGACGCGGGGAAATGCCCGACTGATGACATCGAGCGCATGCGTTGCGGTTTTTTGTGGAAACACGCCGACCGGCAGCCGCTTGGCGCGAATGGTGATGGCGACTTCGAATGGGCCGTGCTTGCGCGTCAGCCAGGGCAGCGTGCCGGTCTCGGCAAAGCTGACGCGGGCGTGATTGCCCGCCTCACGGGCGGTGGACGCAAAAATCATCGAGCCGAAGGTCGCCGGCGGCAGGAACACCACCTGGCCATCACGCAAGTGCGGCGCCAGCTGCTTCGCAATGTCTGCTTGCGCAAAGGCGGGGGCAGGGCACAGGATCAGCTCGGTGCCGTGAACCGCCTCGGCGATGGCGGATGTCACCAGCGCGAGTTGCGCATCGTGCCGGCCGCTAACGTCTTTGAGCACGATCCGCGAACCTGCCGCGCGTTGCGCCGCCACTTGATCGGCGTCGCGTCGCCACAGCCGGACGTCGTGCCCGTGGAGCGCAAAATCGCCTGCGGCCGCGAACGAGCCGTTGCCGCCCCCAAGCACCGCAATCTTCACAGCGCGTCTCCGGGGGCCATCGCTTTCGCGTCGAGCTGCTTCAGCATGAAGTGCTGTACTTTGCCGAGCGCCGTGCGTGGCAAATCGTCGACAAAAACGATATCGCGCGGCACCTTGAAGCGCGCCAGTTGCAGTTGCACATGCGCTTTGAGATCCGCCGCATCGACATCACGGCCCGACCGCCTGATCACATAGGCGACCGGCACCTCGTCCCAGCGCGGATCGGGGCGGCCGATCACGGCGCATTCGCCGACATCGGAGTGCTCCAGCAGCACCCGCTCGACTTCCGCCGGATAGATGTTTTCGCCGCCGGAAATGATCAGGTTCCGCTTGCGGTCGTGGACCCAGAAATAACCGTCGGCGTCGCATCGGCCGATATCGCCGGTGCGGTACCAGCCGTCGTGCAGCACTTCCCTTGTGGCTTCCTCGTTCCCCCAGTATTCGAAGAAGACGTTGGGGCCCCGCACCACGATTTCGCCCGCCATATCCGGCGGCAATTCGTTGCCAGCATTGTCGACAACTTTCGCCTCGCAGCAAAGCCCGGGAAGGCCCGTCGAGCCGGTGCGGGAAATGTCGCCGCCGAGCCGGGTATAGATCGCGATCGGGCAGGTCTCGGTCGAGCCGTAAACCTGCAGCACCGGGACGCCGCGCGCGACGAAGCGCTCGATCAAATGCGGCGGCACGATCGTCGATCCCGTTGAAATCGCTTTCAGCGGGGAGAGATCGGCCGTAACCCAGCCGGGATGATCGGTAACGGCCTGCATGGTCGCGGGTACCAGCACGGTCAGGGTCGGACGCGCGCGCTCGATCGTGGCAAGTGTGGCATCCGGCGTGAACCGCGCGTGGATCGATACCGCGGCGCCATGATGTAGCGCCGGCGTCGTCTGGATGTTGAGGCCGCCGACGTGGAAGAAGGGCAGCACGGTCAGCACGTGATCATCCGAGGTGAGGCCGTGCATATGCTGGCTCATCACCCCATTCCACAGTAGCGCCTCCTGCCGCAGCACCGCGCCCTTCGGTCGGCCGGTGGTGCCCGAGGTATAGACGATCAACAGCGGGCAGGAGAGATCGGTGTGTGAATTGCGGCCATCGCCGCGCGCTTGCGCCAGCAGGGTGTCGAACGCCGTACCTCCCGGAGGTGCGAAATCGATCCCGACGGCGCTGATCTCTGGCAGGCTCTTCTCCATCGCCGGTAAAATCGCGGCAAAGGCCTGTTCCAGCACCAGCACCTTGACCGCGGCATCCGACAGGATGAACGATTGCTCAGCGACGGCAAGCCGCCAGTTCAGCGGCACCAGGATCGCGCCGAGCCGCGCGCAGGCATAGAGCAGGACGAGATAATCCGGCCGGTTCAGGCTGAGGATTGCGACCCGATCGCCCCTGTTAACGCCGAGTTCGGCCTTCAACGCGCGCGCCGTCTGCTCGATGCGCGCGGCGAACGCGGCATAGCTTAGCGTCTCGCCCTCAAAAATCATCGCAGCCTTGTCTGGCGTGAAAAGTGCATTGCGCTCGATCAGAGTGCAGAGATCCACGGTCAGTCGTCCGTTTCACCGTTCTCGTACAGCGCCTCGCGTCCGATCCGGTCGAGGCACAGCTCGGCGGTCCACGGAAGCATCAGCGAACCGCAGCGGCTGTCGCGGTAGATCCGTTCCAGCGGCAGCGATTTCAGCATCGCCTGGCCGCCGCAGGTGCGGATCGCCAAGGTCGCGAGCTCATTGGCGCCCTCCATCACCGAATACTGCGCGGCATAGGCGCGAAGCACCTGTTCCTTGCCTGGATTGGCGCAGGCTTCGGTGACCGCCTGAAACCAGATCGCCTTGATCTGCTCGAGCTTGATCTGCATCTGCGCTACCGCGATCTGCTTGGTCGGATACATCCGCCGTTTGACCGGCGGAGTCCCCGGCATCTCGCCGCGAAGATAGCGCACGGTGAAGTCGTAGGCTGCCTGTGCGAGCCCCATATAGGTCGGCGACAGCGTCAGGAACATGTGCGGCCAGCGCATCGCGGCCTGATAGTAGACGCCGCGCGGCATCAGCGCCGCATCTTCAGGCACGAACACATCCTTGAACAACAGCGTGCGCGACACCGTGCCGCGCATGCCCAGCGGATCCCAGTCGCCGACCACGGACACGCCGTCGGCCTTGGCTGGCAGCGCGAGATAGAGCGTGTTGCGGCGGGAGGCCTTTTCGCCTTCCACGATCTCGGTGCAGAGCACGCCGTAGTAATCGGCATGGCCGGAAAGCGAGGCAAAGATCTTCTTGCCGTTGACGATCCAGCCGCCCTCGACCGGCTTTGCCTCGGTGCCGAAGGCGACGCCGCCGGCAGCCGCCGCGCCGCCTTCCGAGAACGGTTGCGAATAAATCGCGCCGTCGTCGACGATACGCTTGTAGTGCAGCGCCCGCCTGCGTTCATGCTCGGCGCGGGTCGCTGCATCCATGTCCAGATCATCAGCAAGTGGTCCGGACCACAGTGTCGAGCAGACGTGCATGTTCCAGGTCAGCGCGGTGGCGCCGCAATAACGGCCGATCTCGGCGGCGGCCAGCGCGTAGGTCTGATAATCGGCGCCGAGGCCGCCGTTTTTCTTCGGGATGGCGATGCCGAGCAGGCCTGCGCGATGCAGATCCCGGTAATTTTCGGTCGGGAATTTTGCGTCGCGATCGTAAGCCGCGGCGCGGCTCGCGAAGACGGCCTGGCCGAGTTCGCGCGCGCGCGCGATGATCGCGGCCTGTTCGTCGATGAGGCGGAATGCACCGGGATCGAAGATCGGTGCGTCGAGAGCGGTCTTGCCCATCGCGGTCGCAGAGTTGCTCACTTGCATGGTCATGATGCTGCCACTTCTGTTGAAGCCACATGGGCTTTCAGGAACTGATCCAGCGCGGCGTTGAACGCGTCCGGGCGCTCGAGATTGGCGAGGTGGCCGACGCCATCAAGCTCAATGTAGGTTGCCCGGGAAATGTATGTCGCCATCTTGGCCATCATCGGGGCCGGCGCATTGTTGTCTTTCGAGCCGGAGAGCAGCAGCGTCGGCACCGCGACGTCCTTAAGTGCCTTGCGTTGGTCGAATCCCAGCAGCGCCAGCATCATGGCGCGATAGGTGGCCTCTGGGATGCTCGCCATGCAGTCACGGGCAAGCGCCATGCCGCTGGCGTCGGGATCGTTACCAACCAGTTCCTTCACCAGCGTCGGCGCGAGCGAAACCATTGTTTCGCCACGGTCGAGCGGACCAAGCCGCGCGCCGATGAAGGATTTCTGCCAATCGCCGTCCGCTTTGCCGAAAGCGGGGCTGGTCTGCGCAAGCACGACGGCGCGCGCGGCGAGCGGATTTTTCAACAGCCATTGCTGAACGATCATGCCGCCGATCGAGTGCCCGATCAGAACCGGCTTGGCCGCGCCGATCGTCTGCAAAAAATCCTGCAAGGCGTTGGCGAGGGTGGCGATGCTTACGGTTGCAAGTGGCGCCGAGCCGCCATAGCCCGGCATGTCCCAGGCGATCGCACGATAGCGCGCGCTGAAAGCAACGAGCTGCCCGCGCCAGGCCCGAGCCGCACCCCCGATGCCGTGCAGGAACACCAGCGGCGGCATGGCGGGATCGCCCGCGGCTTCATAGGCGAAACGGCCGTCCTTCGTTTTCAAAGGCGCAGCGGCGGTCATTCCGGAACTCCTGTCTTCGGACCGGTCGATGCTAACAGGACAGTGAGGGATGAAAAGCGATAACTTTATAGTTAAAGCAATTTCTGGATTGGCCGGCGCTCCATCTCATCAAGCATGGTTATGGACGCAGTCGGCTTTGCCGCGCGTCGAGAGGTGATTTCTTGCAAAACCTTCAAGTCTAAAATATATGCGATGACGGCAATGAAGAGTTCATTGGGGAGGCCTAGCGCATGTCCGGACTGCCGCGTTCCCCACATGCACTCGTCACCGGCGGCGGCCGGGGCATTGGCCGCGAGATCGCGTCCGCTTTGGCACAAGCGGGTGCGATCGTCACGGTGCTGGGGCGTCATCGCGGGACATTGGACGACGCTATTGCCGCCGGTTCGGCGCATTTTGCCTGCACAGCCGATGTCGCGGATCAGGCGGCGGTGACCGCGGCAATTGGCGCAGCGGCCGCGCGGCAACCGATCGACATTCTGATCGCAAATGCCGGCAGCGCGGAATCCGCGCCGTTCGGAAAATCCGATGCCGCGCTGTTTCGGCGCATGATGGATGTCAACTTCCTAGGCGTGGTTCATTCGATCCAGGCGGCGTTGCCCTCGATGAAGGACCGGCCGTATGGCCGCATTGTCGCGGTTGCATCGACGGCTGGTCTGAAAGGTTACGCCTATGTCAGCGCCTACAGCGCGGCAAAGCATGCCGTTATCGGCCTGGTGCGTTCGCTGGCGCAGGAACTCGCCGGCACGCACGTGACGGTCAACGCCGTCTGTCCAGGCTTTACCGATACCGATCTGCTCAGCGGCAGCATCGACAACATCATGAAAAAGACCGGGCGCAGCCGCGAGCAGGCGGTGGCCGAACTTTCGCGGCATAATCCGCAGGGCCGGCTCGTGACACCGGCGGAAGTCGCCGATACCGTGCTTTGGCTCTGTGGCGAGCACGCCGGCGCGATCACCGGGCAAGCCATCGCTGTTGCCGGCGGTGAAATCTAGCGCCACGCGCTGCGCGCGAAACGAGAATGAGATTCGGTAGGGAGATCCCATCATGAGACCGGCCAATCCCGTCACGCTGCCGCTTGCGGATTATTCGCCCAAGCATTTCCTGCTTGGGGTCGTCGACGGCGTGGCGACGGTGACATTGAACCGCCCCGAGCGAAAGAATCCGCTGACGTTCGAAAGCTACCGTGAGCTGACGGATTTCTTTCGCGCCTGCGCGTTCGACGACGAAGTCAAAGCGATCGTGGTGACCGGTGCCGGCGGCAATTTTTCTTCCGGCGGCGACGTGTTCGAGATCATCGGTCCGCTGGTCAAGATGGATAGCAAGGGGCTCACCGCCTTCACCCGGATGACCGGCGATCTCGTCAAGGCGATGCGCGCCGCCCCGCAGCCGATCGTCGCGGCGGTCGAGGGGATCTGCGCCGGCGCCGGCGCAATTATCGCCATGGCATCCGATATGCGGCTGGCCGCAACGGGTGCCAAGGTCGCCTTCCTGTTCAACAAAGTGGGGCTGGCCGGCTGCGACATGGGGGCTTGCGCCATCCTGCCGCGCATCATCGGACAATCGCGGGCGTCCGAGTTGCTTTATACCGGTCGCTTCATGACGGCGGTGGAGGGCGAGCGCTGGGGTTTTTTCAGCCGCATCGTTACACCGGAACAGGTATTGTCGCAGGCGCAGCTTCTGGCGCGACAGATTGCCGAAGGGCCGAGCTTCGCCAACACCATGACCAAGCGGATGCTGGCGATGGAATGGGCGATGTCCGTCGAGGAGGCGATCGAGGCGGAGGCGGTCGCGCAGGCGCTGTGCATGACGACAGCCGATTTCACCCGCGCGTTCGAGGCATTCGCAAACAAGGTGAAGCCGGTTTTCCAGGGCAACTGAAGCTTGTCTCCAGGGGTTGCCGGGAAATTGTTTTAGGTTTAAAATATCTTTCCGTGATCCGATAGCTAGCGCCCGGAGGCCTTCATGAAGATCGCGATCATCGGTGGCGGACCGGCAGGTCTTTATGCCGCGATCCTGCTCAGGAAGCACCGGCCGGATGCCGAGATTACGGTCTACGAGCGCAACCGCGCCGACGATACGTTCGGCTTCGGCGTGGTGTTTTCCGACGCGACACTGGACAATTTCGAGAAATACGATCCGCCGAGCTATCGCCGCATCACCCAGGAATTTGCCTATTGGGACGATATCGCGGTGCATTTCCGCGGCACGGTGCACCGGGTCGGCGGCAACGGTTTTTGCGGCTGCTCGCGCCGAAAATTGCTGCTGATCCTGCAGGAGCGGGCCCGCGAACTCGGCGCCATCCTGCGGTTCGAGACCGAAATCGACGACGACGCCCGCTTTGCCGATGCCGACCTGATCGTGCTCGCCGACGGCATCAACAGCCGTTTCCGCCAAAAATATATCGAGCACTTCCAGCCCGAGGTCGACGTCCGCTCCAACATGTTCGCCTGGATGGGTTCGACCCGGCCACTCGATGCCTTCACTTTCATCTTTCAGGAAACCGAGTGGGGCCCGTTCATCGCGCATGCCTATCAATACGAGACGGGCCGCTCGACCTGGATCTTCGAGACCGATCCAAGGACCTTTGAGCGCGCCGGGTTGACCGGGCTGAATGAAAAACAATCGGCCGATCGCATGGCACAAATCTTCGGCTGGTTCCTGGAAGGGCATCCGCTCCTCACCAACCGCTCGATGTGGCGCAATTTTCCGATGATCCGGAGCAGGCGCTGGGTCAAGGACAACATGGTGCTGCTGGGCGACGCCAAGGCGACCGCGCATTTCTCGATCGGCTCCGGCACCAAGCTCGCGATGGAAGACGCCATCGCGCTCGCCGATGCCATGGCGGGTTCGCCGACGGTCACCGCCGCGCTCGCGCAATATGAGCAGGGGCGCCGCGAAGAGGTCGAGAAGACCCAGCACGCCGCCGACGTCTCGCTGGTCTGGTTCGAGCATGTCAACCGCTTCTGGGAATTCGATCCCGTGCAGTTCGCCTTCGGCGTGATGACGCGATCGAAAGCGATCACCTATGACAATCTCACGCTGCGGGCGCCGGACTTCGTCGCCGAGGTCGACAAGGCCTTTGCACGCCAGGTTCGCGCCAAGGGATTTGACGTCGATGTCGAAAAGCCGGTGGCGCCGATG
>JBJMTR010000032.1:0-3655 GCA_045811565.1 Bradyrhizobium sp. | reverse complement strand
TTTGGTGATGCGGTCGCCATGGCTCATCCAGACCGGATGCCGCTCGCCCATCGACCAGGTCTGGTCGAACAGCCGGCTCGCGGCCTTGATCTCGACATCGGCGCGGCCGAATTCTCTGGCGTGGCCGCCCTCGACCTCGCCGCCGAGCTGGGCGGCCATGGTCATCTGGCCGTAGCAGATGCCGAGCACGGGGACACCGGAATCGAAGATGGCCTGCGGCGCGCGCGGCGAGCCCTTCTCGTGCACCGATTCCGGGCCGCCGGAGAGGATCACCGCTTTCGGCTTCATTTCCCGAAACGCCGCTTCCGCCTTCTGGAACGGCACGATCTCGGAATAGACGCCCTCTTCGCGCACCCGTCGGGCAATCAGTTGCGTCACCTGACTGCCGAAATCGACGATCAGAATCTTGTCATGCGCCGCGGCCACCGGGGGCATCGACTCGCGGGCTTGCTGTGGGGCTGTCATGGCAAGCAGATACGCGACGGGGCGCAGCCTCGCAACCGCGGCAAACGGCTGGCCCACATTCTTCTTGGGGCATGGACATGACGCGATTAGGTAAATATCATTGACCTAATTTGCCAAAAGCAAGAATTGGAGGAAAACTATGCAGACCCGGCATTACGCGGCGTCCGATCTGGCGGCGCTCGGCCGCGAGTGGATCGCAGCCTGGAACTCGCACGACCTCGAACGGGTTCTCGCGCTCTATGCTGAGGATAGCGAGATGACCTCCGACCGCATCCAGGCGCTCGGCCTAGAGGCCTGCGGCACGCTGCGCGGCAAGGCCAATTTGCGGATCTACTGGAGCAAGGCGCTCCAGCTCTTGCCCAACCTGCATTTCGATTTGATCGACACCTATGTCAGCCCCGACAGCGTCGTCGTGATTTACCAGAACGAACGCGGCGCGCAGATCTGCGAATATTTGCGGCTCGATGCGAACGGCAAGATCAGGCAGGGTTCGGCCAATCATCTCGCGCATTAGCGCCGGCAATGCGCCAGCATTGCCCTGGCAATTCGCGATGAAAGCTGTCGATAGTGGGCACGCTTCCGCCTTCGCTCTCCCTACGCGTCTGTAAACGAGCACCGCAGGATTCCCGTATGAAGATTCCGGCATTGCCCTTCACCGTCACGGACTGGGACCAGATTGCCGCGACGACGCACCCCGGCGTTACCGGTGAAGCGCTCTGGCGTACGCTTGATATCGGCGATGTGCGGGTGCGGATGGTCGAGTATTCGTCGGGCTATCTCGCCGATCACTGGTGCGACCGCGGCCACGTGCTCTACGTGCTGGAAGGTGAGCTCGACACCGAATTGCGCGACGGCCGCATCTTCAAGATGTTGCCGGGCATGAGCTATCAGGTGTCGGATTTCGGCGACGCCGCGCACCGGTCGTCAACGAAGACGGGCGCGAAGCTGTTCATCGTGGATTGAGAAATCGTACGGTGGATCTCGCAGCGTAACCCACCATCTTTCTTCGCGTGTCAGTGGGTTACGCCTTCGGCTAACCCACCCTACGCATTCACGCCTTTTTCAGCACCGACACGAAAAACCCGTCCGTCCCGGTGCGGCGCGGGGTCATCAGCCAGCCCTCGGCAGACGCAAGCGCGGCTTTTTCAAAATCTTCCGCTTTGTCCCACAGCACGGCTGCGGTCTCGTGCGGCGGCACGATCAAAAACTCGGGATGCCGCGACACGAAGGCGCGGACCTGGTCGCCGTTTTCCGGCGGCAAGACCGAGCAGGTGATGTAGGCGATCCGGCCGCCGGGCTTGACCAGCGTGCTAGCGCGATCAAGGACTTCCGCCTGGTCCTTCAACCGTACTTCCAGCGCACCCGGGCGCATCCGCCATTTGGCATCGGGGTTGCGGCGCCAGCTTCCGGTGCCCGTGCAGGGTGCATCGATCAGCACCAGATCGGCCGACGCCCTGATATCGGCAAGCGGATCGCTGTCGCCCTTTGGCGTGCGCACGTCGGCATTGTGGACGCCGGCGCGGGACAGCCGCTCGTGGATCGGGGCAAGCTGGCGCTTATCGTGGTCGGTCGCAATCAGCCGGCCCTTGCCCTGCATCATCGCCGCCAGAGCCAGTGTCTTGCCGCCGGCACCGGCGCAGAGATCGATCACCTGCTCGCCGGGTTTTGCGGCCGAAAACAAGGCCGCCAGCTGGGAACCTTCATCCTGCACTTCAATCGCGCCTTTGATAAAACCCTCCTCGGCATGAATGCCGGGATTGCGCGCGTCGGCGCCGAGCTCGATGCGCAGGCCGATCGGCGACCACGGCGTCTCCCTGGCGCCGAGATGCGATAGCCGCGGCAGCATCTTTTCCGGTTTGGCCTTCAGCGTGTTGACGCGCAGATCGAGCGGTGCGCGGCTCGCCATCGCGGTCGCCTCCGCCACGCGATCATCGCCGAACACCTCGGCAAGAGCCGGATCGAGCCATTCCGGATAGTCCCCGGCAATATGCGCCGGCGCGTCGTTGAGCGACCGTGAGGTGAGGGCTGAGCGCTCGGCATCGCTCAGCGGCGCCGGCGCAAAACGCCCGCCATCGCACAGCGCCGCGATGGCATCGACGGCCATCCCGCGCTCGAGCTTCAGCATTCCGAGCACGCGGGCGCGCGGCGTGTCCTCCTCCATGATCCAGGCGCTCGATGCCCGCCGCCGCAGCACATCCCAGGTCAGGCCGGAGATCGCCGCACGATCGCCCGAGCCGGCGTAGCGGTGCGCCGTGCCCCACTCCTTGAGCGCCTTGGCCGCGGGGACGCGCTGGGTGTCGATTGTGTCAATCAGTTCAATGGCGGCGGAGAGCCGGGCAGCGGGTGTCATCCAAAACCTTCAGTTCGAGGTGGGTTCGATTGCGTTTTCGCGCGAAGTGGGCATCGGTTCGCGTGAAGAAAACGCGTCAAAACAAAAGACTAGATCAGCAGCAAAATCTTCAGCGCGAAATAGATCCACATGGCGAACAGCACCAGCGCGCCGGCGAGCCAGGCGAGCGAACGTCGCCCCAGATCGTTCGAAGTGACAAAGATGCCGGCATGGACGAACCGCGTCACCACGAACACCCACGACATCAGAACGATGAAGAGATCGGCGTGACGCAACGGCAGCGCCAGCGCGATCAGGACATAGAACAACAGCGGCAGCTCAAACTGGTTGCGGTAGCAATTGCCGATCTGGGTCGCGCCTGTCGGCCAGTTCGGCTCGCCCAGCGCGATATCCCGGATCCTGGTCTCACCGCTGACCAGAGCCTGCCGGCGGGTTCCCACCATCCACATCAGTAGCGCAAGTGTGAGCCCAACCAGCACGAAGACCGGCAGCAAAACCATTTGAACCGACATTAGAATCTCCTAGAGCGTGATGACTTTCCCCGACTGGTCATCCCGCTCTATCTTCTTGTTTGAGCATGATCTTTTCGGACAACCGGTGTCCACTTTGCGCTAACGCGGTCCCGCTTCGGGTCCGGATCATGCACCGGGGGCCCCGCCCCAGTCTCACGGCTATAGCGGGCGCGGCAGCCCCTGACAATGAACCTAAAGCGGCCCTGCCCGGCGTAACGCTTGCCCGCTTCCAAAGATGTAGATGTTGGGACATGATGTCCCTGGTTGTAACGACATCTTTGCGGACGGCTGAATGATGTCGATTTGGAAGATGTTTGCTTGGAAGACG
>JBJMTR010000031.1:0-6165 GCA_045811565.1 Bradyrhizobium sp. | reverse complement strand
CTGGTGGAGCAGGACAAAATGGTCCGCACCGGCCGCTGGTCGGAGGGACGCCCTGCTCTCCTGAAGATTCCGCGGTTGATGGGACAGACGCTCGGCTTTATCTCGTTCGGCCGGGTGGCGCGCGCGGTGGCGAAGCGCGCCACCCCGTTCGGCTTGCGGATGATGGCCTATGATCCCTTCATCCAGGAGACGCTGATCTCCGAACATGGCGTGATTCCGGCGACGCTGTCGGAGCTGCTGACGCAATCGGATTTCGTCTCCATGCATGCGCCGGCACGCCCGGAGGTGCAGCACATGCTCACCGAGAAGCATTTCCGCCAGATGAAAAAAAGCGCCATCTTCATCAATACCGGCCGCGGCGCCACCGTGGACGAGGAAGCGCTGATCAAGGCGCTGCAGGAAGGCTGGATTGCGCACGCCGCGCTCGACGTGCTGGAGAAAGAGCCGCCCTCGCACAACAATCCGATGCTTGGCATGGAAAATGTCACGCTGACTGCGCATGTCGCCTCCGCCTCGGCACGCTTTGACGAGGCGCGCAAGCGCCGCGTGGGCTACGAATTGTCACTGGTGCTGTCAGGCATGTGGCCGGTAAGCTGCGTCAACCCCTCGGTGCTGCAAAACACCTCGCTTCGACGCTGGCAACCCGTCAGCATGGATCGCGGCCCCAACAGCTGACGGCGGGCTCGGAGCAGCACGGCGACGAATGCGCCGTGCTGCCGGTCTTCTTGCCAATTTGCTACGGCACATTTCTGTGCCGCTCACCAGGCAGAGCCGAAACTCAGCTATAGATTTCAAACAGGCCGGCGCCGCCCTGGCCGCCGCCGATGCACATCGTCACGACGCCCCACTTGGCCTTGCGCCGACGGCCCTCTTGCAGGATGTGGCCGGTCAGCCGCGCGCCGGTCATGCCGAAGGGATGGCCGATGGCGATCGAACCGCCGTTGACGTTGTACTTTTCCGGATCGATGCCGAGCTGGTCGCGCGAATAGAGGCACTGGCTGGCAAAGGCCTCGTTGAGCTCCCACAGATCGATGTCGTCGACCTTCAGGCCGTGGCGCTTCAACAGTTTCGGCACTGCGTAGATCGGGCCGATGCCCATTTCGTCCGGCTCGCAGCCGGCCGAGGCCCAGGCGACAAAACGGCCGAGCGGATTAAGCCCGCGCTTTTCCGCGTCCTTGGCTTCCATCAGCACGACGGCAGCCGCGCCATCCGAGAGCTGGCTGGCGTTGCCGGCCGTGACATACTTGCCGGGGCCTTTCACGGGCTCAAGCTTGGCGAGGCCTTCCATCGTGGTGTCGGGCCGGTTACACTCATCGCGGTCGACGACATAATCAACGATGCTCTCGGCCTTTGTTGCCTTGTCGACCACCTTCATCTTGGTCTTCATCGGGACGATTTCGTCCTTGAACTTGTTCGCCTGCTGCGCAGCCGCCATGCGGCGCTGGGATTCCAGCGAAAATTCGTCCTGGTATTCGCGGCTGACCTTGTAGCGCTCCGCAACGATGTCGGCAGTGTCGATCATGGCCATGAAGATGTCGGGCGCCGTCTTGAGCAGCTCCGGATCGATCGATTCCTTCGGCGTGCCGCCGCCGGGGATCGAGATGCTTTCGACGCCGCCGGCAACGATGCATTCGGCGCCGTCCGAGCGGATGCTATTGGCGGCCATCGCGATGGTCTGCAGTCCCGACGAACAGAAGCGGTTCACCGATACGCCCGCCGTCGACTTCGGCAGGCCGGCGAGCAGCGCCGCCTGACGACCGATGTTCGGCGCGCCATGCGCACAATTGCCGAGATAGCAATCCTCGACATATTCCTTGTCGACGCCGGCACGCTCCACGGCGTGCTTGACCGCGTGGGCCGCCAGCGACATCGGTGCGGTGATATTGAACCCGCCGCGCCCGGATTTCGCCAGGCCGGTACGCGCATAAGAAACAATCACGGCTTCACGCATGTTTTCTCTCCCTTTGAGGTGGCCGATTGTGGCTCCTGGCGCCGTATTCGTACAGATCTCTTGCCGAGGCAACAGGAATACCTGAAGCCGCAGCCCCGGCGGAACGATGACCGCCGCCGCCTCAGCGGTAGGCCGCCCGATCTCCCGTAGTTCGGAATATCGGCGCCTCAAACCGGCAGCTTAAAATACCAGTGCCTTGGCCTGCTTGACCTGCGGCAGCGCCTGCACTTTGGCAAGCACCTCAGGTGGCACGGGGCCGTCGATCTCGACCAAGGCAATGGCGTCACCGCCCTGCTTGACGCGGCCGAGATGGAAGGTCGCAATGTTGATCTTGGCGTCGCCTAGCAGGCTCGCGAACGCACCGATGAAGCCGGGCTTATCCTCATTGGTGACATAGATCATCGATTTTCCAAACTCGGCGTCGACGCGGATACCCTTGATGTCGACGAGACGCGGCTTGCCGTCGGCATAGACCGTGCCCGACACCGAACGTTCCTGGCGTTCGGTGGTGACGGTGACCGTGATCAGGCTTTCATAGTCGCTCTGCGCCGCGCGGACGATCTCATCGACCACCATGCCGCGCTCCCTGGCGACGACCGGCGCCGAGACCACATTGACCTCGCCCAACATGGGCCGCAACAAGCCCGTCAGCACCGCTGACGTGATCGCCTTGATTTTCATTTCGGCGACATGGCCCTCATAGGTGATCTGAATTTTCAGGATGCCCGTTTCGGTGAGCTGGCCTGCGAACGAGCCGAGTTTCTCGGCGAGCTCGATGAAGGGCTTCAGCTTCGGCGCTTCTTCCGCGGTGATCGATGGAAAGTTCACCGCATTGGAGATCGCGCCGGTCAGGAGATAGTCGGACATCTGCTCGGCGACCTGCAGCGCAACGTTCTCCTGCGCTTCTGTGGTGGCTGCGCCGAGGTGCGGGGTGCAGATCACATTGGGATGGCCGAACAGCACGTTGTTGGTGGCCGGCTCCTCGACGAAGACGTCGAAGGCAGCTCCCGCGACATGCTTGGAATTCAAGGCATCGAGCAGCGCCTGCTCGTCGACCAGGCCGCCGCGGGCGCAATTGATGATGCGCACGCCCTTCTTCATTTTTGCCAGCGCCGTGGCATCGATGAGGTTCTTGGTCTTCTCGGTCAGCGGGGTGTGCAGCGTGATGAAATCGGCGCGTCTGAACAGTTCGTCGAGCTCGACTTTCTCCACGCCGAGATCCTTGGCGCGCTCCGCCGACAGGAACGGATCGAACGCGATCACCTTCATGTGCAATCCCAGTGCCCGGTTGGCGACGATCGAGCCGATATTGCCGCAGCCGATCACACCCAGCGTCTTGGCGGTGATCTCCACGCCCATGAAGCGGTTCTTCTCCCACTTGCCGGCCTGCGTCGAAGCATCGGCCTGCGGAATTTCGCGCGCCAGCGCCAGCATCAGCGTGATGGCGTGTTCGGCGGTCGTGATTGAATTGCCGAACGGCGTGTTCATCACGATGATGCCCTTAGCCGTTGCAGCCGGAATCTCGACATTATCGACGCCGATGCCGGCGCGGCCGATCACTTTCAGCTTCTTGGCTTTCTCGAGAACCTTGGCGGTGGCCTTGGTGGCGGAGCGAATTGCGAGGCCGTCGTAGTGACCGATGACCTCGGCAAGCTTTTCCTTGTCCTTGCCGAGGTTGGGCTGGAAATCGACCTCGATGCCGCGATCCTTGAAGATCTGTACGGCGGCGGGTGAAAGCGCGTCGGAAATGAGAACTTTGGGTTTTGACATTTGATTGATCCCTGATGGGCGATGCATTGATATCGTCACCCGCGGGCAAAAGCGCGAAGCGCGTCTTGGCGCCGGAGACCCGCGGGTCCATCCTTTTCGATGGATGGCCGGGTCAAGCCCGGCCATGACGTAGTGGAATAAACTCAGGCCGCCTTCGCAAGCTGCGCCTTGGTCTCGGCAAAGGCCCAGTCGATCCACTGCGTCAGCAGCGCGACGTCCTTGGCATCCACGGTGGCGCCGCACCAGACACGAAGCCCCGCCGGCGCGTCGCGGTAATGCGCGAAATCATAGCCGGCGCCTTCCTTTTCCACGAGCGCGACGAGCTTCTTGGCGAAATCGGCCTGCGCGTCCGCCGTCAGCGAGGTGATCGCGGGATCCACCACCTTCATGCACACCGAAGTGTTGGAGCGGATCGCGGGATCCTTGGCCAGGAAATCGATCCACGGCGTCTTCGCCTTCCAGTCGGCGAGCACCTTGGTGTTGGCATCGGCACGCGCAATCAGCGCCTTGAGGCCGCCGACCGATTTCGCCCAGTTCAGCGCATCGAGATAATCCTCGACGCACAGCATCGACGGCGTGTTGATGGTCTCGCCCTCGAAGATGCCCTGGTTGAGCGTGCCGCCTTTGGTCATGCGGAAGATCTTTGGCAGCGGCCAGGCCGGCTTGTAGGTTTCCAGCCGTTCCACCGCGCGCGGGGACAGCACCAGCATGCCGTGGCCAGCCTCGCCGCCCAGCGCCTTCTGCCAGGAGAACGTCACCACGTCGAGCTTGGCCCAATCGAGCGGCTGCGCGAACGCCGCCGACGTGGCGTCGCAAATCGTCAGGCCCTCGCGGGTCGCGCTGATCCAGTCGGCGTTGGGCACGCGCACGCCGGAAGTGGTGCCGTTCCAGGTGAAGACGACGTCGGAGCTCGGATCGACCTTGGACAGATCGGGGATCTCGCCATAGCCGGCGTGCAGCTTGGTGACGTCCTTCAGCTTCAATTCCTTGACGATGTCGCTGACCCAGCCCTCGCCGAAGGACTCCCAGGCGATCGTGGTCACGGGCCGCGCGCCGAGCAGCGACCACAGCGCCATTTCGACCGCGCCGGTATCGGATGCGGGCACGATGCCGATCTTGAAGGCGGCCGGCACCTCAAGCACCTCGCGCGTCAGTTCGATCGCGAGCTTGAGCTTGGCCTTGCCGATTTTCGCGCGATGCGAGCGACCGAGGGCGGCGTCTGTGAGATTTTGGGGATTCCAGCCGGGGCGCTTGGCACAGGGGCCGGAGGAAAAATGCGGCACATTCGGCCGCGAAGCGGGCTTCGCTGCAGTCATAATCTACCCTTCCAGATAGCTGCCTCTCGGTGGGGAGAGGTTTCCCGCCGCGGTGAATAAGGGAAAGGCGCCGGATCGTCAAGGAACTTCGACGGGATCAGGTCTTGCTCCCGGGATCACGTTTGACGCGGGGATCAGGTATGACCCCGGGGGATCAGGTATGACCCCGGGGGATCAGGCGTTTGATTGGTCGCCGCCTGACAGCCCGCATCAAAATCGCATCGTCATGCCGACATGGCTGCGCTGAAATCCAAGCCGTTCATAAAACCGCTGTGCATCGACGCGGGTATGATGCGTAAGCAGCTCGACGAGGACGCAGCCCTTGGCGCGCGCTTCTAGGACCGCCCATTGCACCATCTGCTCACCGATGCCGCGGCTGCGGCAATCCGTGGCGACGCGGACGTCCTCGATCAGCCCGCGCGAGGCGCCCTGCGAGCTTAAACCCGGGAGGATGCAGAGCTGCAGGCAGCCGACAACGGCTCCCTCGCCATCCTCGGCGACGACAAGCTGGATGTTCGGATCGCGATCGACGGTTTCGAAAGCTGTGAGGTAGGATTTCGGCAACGGATCCTCGAGCCGCTCGCGCGCGCTGCCGAGCGGATCGTCCCCCAACATTTTAACGATGAAGCCGACGTCGTCACGACGGGCGCGACGAATGGCCACGGATGAAATTGCGCCCATGACCCTTCCCGAAAAGCTTCAGCGTGCCGGTGGCAGACCGAGCGATCGCTCGGCCTCGCCGATCCAGCGGCGCACGGCGGCATAACCGTCGAGATGAAAGCCGCCTTCATGCGCGACGCGGGTATAGGCGAGCAGCGCAATGTCAGCAAGCGAAACGGCGTCTCCGACCAGGAAGGACGTCGTGGCGAGCTGGTGCTCCATCCGCGCCAGCGCCGCGTAGCCGCGCTTTACCTTGTCCGGATCGAGATCGGAGGCCGGCTTGCCTAGATAGAGCATCAGGAAACGGCAGACCGCGACATAGGGTTCGTGGCTGTATTGCTCCCAGAACAGCCATTCGTCCATCTTGGCCGCCGCGAAAGGCTCGGAGGGAATGAGGTCGCTGCCGCGCGCGAGATAGCGGATGATGTATTTTTATTTTGGGATGTTAGTGGTGTATGTTAATTGTTT
>JBJMTR010000030.1:0-4565 GCA_045811565.1 Bradyrhizobium sp. | reverse complement strand
GCTTGTCTTCCACCAGCACGACTTCGCCGCGCGCCACCAGGCGGTTGTTGACGTAGATGTCGATGGCTTCGCCGACGCGGCGGTCGAGTTCGAGCACGGTGCCGGGTCCGAGCCTCAACAGCTCGCCGACATCCATCTTGGAGCGGCCGAGCACCGCCGACACCTGCACCGGTACGTCGAACACGGCCTCGAGGTCGGCCGCGATGCGCGAGGCCTGTTCGTCCTCGTTATAGGCCACGTCATCAACCGGCGGTGCGTCAGCGGCGTTGAGATCGGGAAGCGGGACCTTTGCGTCGGTGTCACTCATGGTTCAGTCCTCACGGCCGTTGGCTGGCCTGATCGCGGGACGCCATATAGCGCCCCACAAGTTCGTTGATCTTGGCTTCGATCGCCGCACGGTCCAGCACCACGCCGCCGTCGGCCCATTCGATCCGGCAGTCGCCGGTGGCGATCTCAGGCTCGGCCAGGATCACCAGTCGGCCTTCGAAGCCGCTTTGCGTGGCCACCCGCTCGATTTTCTCGCGCGCGCTCTCGTAGAGCTGCTCGCTGATGCGCACCACGAGGTGTGGCGTCGAGACCAGATGCGAGAAACAATCCGCGACCAGTGCCGTAATCTCGCCGAGCGGTTCGTGAGATACCAGTTCGCTGCACAGTTTGCGCGCCACCGCGACCGCGACATCGACGGCTTCCGTCTCCATCCGGACTTCGATGCCGGAAAATCGTGTCGCGATGCCCTTGATCGCAAGCGCGATCTCCTCCAGCGCCAGCGCGGCGCGGCGGTCGCTCTCTACCCTGGCTTCGAATTGTGCGGCATCGTACCCGTCGCGATAGGCTTGCGCCTCGGCGCGGGCGATCTTTTCGGCGAGCTCCGCAGGCGTGGCCGGCCGCTCGCGCGACTTGTCCGGCGCCGAGAAGTCCAAATCGAACAGGAATTTTGCGGGTGTGGCCATCAGTACACGAGCTCGTCGTCGGCGCGGTTCTTGGTCAGCATGATTTCGCCCTTGGCGGCGAGGTCCTTGGCGAGGTTGACGAGCAGCGCCTGCGCCTCGTCGACATCGCGCAGCCGCACCGGTCCGAGCATTGCCATGTCGTCCAGCAACATCTTTCCGGCGCGCGACGACATGTTGCCGAGGAAGAAGGCCCGAACCTCCTCGTTGGCGCTCTTCAGGGCGATGCCGAGCTTTTCCTTGTCGATGTGACGCATCAGCGTCTGGGCGGATGCGGAGTCGAGCTTGACCAGATCGTCGAAGGTGAACATCAACGCCTTGATACGTTCGGCGGATTCGCGGTTTTCTTCTTCCAGCGAGGTGATGAAGCGGGTTTCGGTCTGGCGGTCGAAATTGTTGAAGATTTCGGCCATCACTTCGTGGGCATCCCGGCGGCGGGTCTGCGAAAGATTGGACATGAATTCGGTGCGCAGCGTTTGTTCGACGCGCTCGATCACTTCCTTCTGCACCGCTTCCATTTTCAGCATGCGGTTGACCACGTCGAGCGCCATGTCTTCCGGCAGGATCGCGAGCACCCGCGCGGCGTGTTCGGGCTTTAGCTTCGACAGCACGACGGCGATGGTCTGCGGGTATTCGTTCTTGAGGTAGTTGGCGAGCACCTCTTCCTGGACGTTGGAGAGTTTCTCCCACATGTTGCGGCCGGCGGGACCGCGGATTTCGTCCATGATGCCGGTGACGCGTTCGACCGGCAGATATTGCTGCAACAGTCGCTCGGTGGCATCGAACGTTCCCATCAGCGCGCCGGACGCCGACATGCGGGAGACGAACTCGAGCAGCAGGTCTTCCACCACGTCGGCCTCAACGGTGCCGAGCGTCGACATGTGAACGGAAAGTTCGCGCACCTCATCGTCGTCGAGCAACGACCAGACCTTGCCGCCATATTGTTCGCCGAGTGCCAGCATCAAAATCGCGGCGCGCTTCGCGCCGCTCAGCGGCTGGCTTTTGGGCCGGTTGCTCTGACGACTCGCGAGCGAGGCGATGACGGTCGTGATGTCGCTGGCATTGCTGGTTTGCGGTACGGCGGCCATGTCAGATCACTCGGTGGGTTCGCTCAGCCATTGACGGACAATGGAGGCGGTTTCATTCGGATTTCGTTCGGCCAGCTCGCCGACCCGATGCACGGCTTGGGCGTGGACCTGGCCCTGGATCTGGGCGACATCGATCAATTGAGCGGCGCCGCCGGGAATAAGGGCTTGGCCGGGCGCTTCGGCGGCTTGCCCGCTGTTGTCGGTCAACGCGGGCGTTTCCGGGGGAGCCGGGATGACTTCGGACGCCACGATGCGCCTGACCAGCGGGCGGATTACCATGAAGAGCACGACGAGCCCGAGCATCATCATGACGGCGAGCTCGATGACGTACATCACGTCATCCTTGGTGAACTGAAACATGCCGAGCAGGCCGGTCGGCTCGACGACCGGGGGGACAGGCGGCGCTTCGGCGAAGCGCAGGTTGACGACTTCGACCTGGTCGCCGCGCTTCTGATCGAAGCCGATCGCCGAACGCACCAAGGCGGCTATGCGGTCGAGCTGCTCCTTGCCGCGGTCCTGATAGACGATCTCGCCTTTTTCGTTCTTGGAATAACTGCCGTCGACCAGCACCGCGACCGAGATCCGGTTGACCCGCCCGGCTTCGGTGACTTCGGTCTTGGTGGTGCGCGAGATCTCATAATTGTTGGTCTCTTCGCTCTTCTTGCTCTGGTCGCGGGCTTGCGGCGTGCCGTCCCTGTTCTGGTTGCCCGGCAACTCGTTGTTGACGGTGACCTGACCGTTGCTTTCGGCGGTGACGCTGGATTCTTCCCGGGTCTGCGTCGAGCGCAGCACGCGGCCCTCGGGATCGAACTTGTCCGAGGTCTGGGTAATCTTGTTGTAGTCGAAGTCGGCGGAGAGCTGGACGCGCGCACGGCCGGCGCCGACGACGGAGGAAACGATGTCCTCGACCTGCTTGCGCATCCGTTTCTCGAAGGCGGCGCGGCGCTCGTCACCGATCGCGCTTTCGGTATCGGTGGCGGCACCATCGGCGAGCAATTGGCCGGCTTCGTCGACGATCGACACCCGCTGCGGCTTCAAGCCGTTGACGGCGGAAGCGACCACATGGCGGATGGCGCGAATCTGCTGGGGCTCCAGGCTGCCGCGCACCCGCACGACGATCGAGGCCGAGGGCTCCGGCGTCTCGCGCGAGAACAGCGGACGTTCCGGCAACACCAGATGCACCCGCGCCGCCTGGATGCGGTCGATGGCACGGATGGTGCGGGCGAGTTCACCCTCCAGCGCGCGCAGATGATTGATGTTCTGAACGAAACTCGTGGTGCCCAGCGCATCCGATTTGTCGAAGATCTCGTAGCCGACGCTGCCGCCCTTGGGCAGGCCGCCCTCGGCGAGCTTCATGCGCAGCCGGGTGACCTTGTCCTTCGGCACCATGACCGCGGCGCCGTCGTTGCGCAGCTCGAAGGGGATCGCCTGGCGTTCCAGGTCCTTGATGATGCTGGAGGAGTCTTCAGCGGAGAGGTCGGTAAAGAGGGTGGTCATCTGCGGCGTGGTGACGCGCATGATGACGAAGGCGAAAAAGCCGATCAGGGCGGCGGTGACCGCCATCATCGCTGCCAACCGCGCCGCGCCGAGGCCTTTCAGGAAAGCAACGAGACTTTGCACCAACCGCCCCCAGGGATTCGGCCCGAGGGACCGACTGGGCAATTATTGCCTAGGCGATGGTTTCCATATGGTTAACGTGAGTTAACAGCGACGTCGAAAGTTTGGCATGAAAAAATCGGCCTCCCGAGGCGAGGCCGATTTTCAACAAATCTTCCGGTTCTGGGAAAGCTTATTGGCGATACTGCTGGATGCGGGTGGTGCGCAGCCCAGCCAGACCATGCTGATCGATGGAGAATTGCCAGGAGAGGAATTCGTCGACCGTCAGCGTATAGCGGCTGCAGGCCTCCTCGAGGGAGAGCAAGCCGCCGCGGACCGCGGCAACAACTTCGGCCTTCCGGCGAATAACCCACCGTTTGGTTCCGGGCGCGGGTAAGTCCGCAATTGTTAACGGACTGCCGTCAGGCCCGATGACGTATTTCACCCTCGGGCGATGGGGTTCTGTCATGGCGTACTCACAAACTCTCAACCACTGAACTCACGCCAGCAAGCTACGCCGCCCGGCTTAAAATTTGCCTAAGCCCAAGGCTTCAATACGAATCTCCTTTGAAAATGGTTGCCAAGGCCCGCGGCGAGCCCTACCGGACGCGCCGCGTCGCCGCTATCGCGGCGGGTTAGGTCGAGCTTGAGGCGCGAACGATACGCTTGATCTGGGAGGTCGTATAATTCTGCCCGGCGATCGAAAGCAGCGGCGGGTCGGCAGTGAGATCAACCGACTCGACCACGCCCTGCACCTCCGTCGAAATGGCGACGTCCTGGCCTGACGTATCCTTGGCCGTGGCGGACATTTTGTAAGTACCGGCCGGCCACTGCGTGCCGTCATTGCCCTTGCCGTCCCAAACGAAACTGGCGTTGCCTTCGTTCAGCGTATATTTCCCGGAATAGACCGTCTGTCCGGCCGAATTTGTGATCG
>JBJMTR010000029.1:0-13176 GCA_045811565.1 Bradyrhizobium sp. | reverse complement strand
TGCGCCAGCCTCTCGAGCGAGCTGAGGAATTCGGCGGAAATATCCGGATCGAGAATCCGCTCGATGAAGGTCTTCAGGCCGGCTTCATAGGCCTGGTGAGGATTGAGCCAGCTTGTTTCCTGCTTGCCCTCGCGCGCCGCCTTCAGCGCATAGGCTTGCATGCGCTCCAAAAAGGCGTTGTCGTCAGGCTGCCACGCGCCGAGCAGCGCCTGATACAGCATGTATTCAAATGTCGCCGATGGCACGCGCATCTCGCCGTCGATCACGAGATGCGGCGCGTTGAGGATCTTCCAGCGCGCGACCGCGCTGGTCCATTCGCCGGGAATTTCCGCCAGCGCCAATATTCGCGCCCGTGCGTCCTCGCCGCGCTTGGTGTCGTGAGTCGCGGTCGCGGTCAAGCCGTGCGGCCATTCCCTGGCCCGCGTCCGCATCATCGCGTGAAAGCTATCAATGGAAAGCGCTTTCGCTGCGGGATCGCCGCCGACCTCGTTGAGCGCGAGCAATCGGTGGTAGCGATAGAACGTCGTGTCTTCGAGCGATTTCGCCATCATCGGACCGGTGAACTGCTGCACCTTGAGTGCGAAGCGGCGCACGCGCGGCGCACTGTGGGTGGCGCGGCCCGGTCTGATCAGATCCATGGTAAGGGTATCGCGAAGAAAAGCGAAAAGGCCTTCATCGGCGGCAAACCAGTCGGCGCGTGCCCGCTCGATCGTCCGCGAAATCAGCGCGCGGTCGTCGACAGTCGATCCCGATGAGGTCAGATAGGTGCGATACACCGGAAAATGCAGCACGTACAATTCGAGCGCCTGCCGCAGGCTGTCGGCGGAATAGTCGCGCGTCGAGTAGTGCCCGCTGGCGATCCGCGCGAGGAGGCGCGTCAGCACGGTGAATTCGCTGGTCAATAACGTCTCCAACACCCGGCGCTTGGCGTTCCTGAGGATCGGTTGGAGCCTTGGTGACTGATTGCTGATCTGCCGCCAGATCTCGTCGAGCGGCTCCAGGCCATTGCCATCGACCAGCACTTGGGTGATCGTATTCATCCATTCATAGCCGGTGGTGCCGTGGACGCCGCTGAACGAGGGCAGCTTCTCGTGCTGGCCGAGAATTTTCTCGACCACCAGGCAGAACGGCTTTGGATCATCGCCGTGCGCCTCCCGGATCAGACGGCGCAGCCGTTGAAAATATTGCGCGGGATCGCGCAAGCCGTCGATGTGGTCGAGCCGCAGGCCCTGTAGCTTGCCGTCCGCGATCAGCCGTTTGACCAGACGGTGAATGGCCTCGAACGTGCCGACATCCTCGACCCGCAATCCCGCCAGCGTGTTGATGTCAAAGAAGCGCCGGTAATTGATGTCGCTGGAAGCAAGCCGCCAATGACCGAGCCTGTAGTGCTGTCGTTCGAGCAGATGATGCAGCGCCAGCGTCTGTGCCGCGCGATCGGGACCCGCGCGATAGGCGGCAAGTCCGCGTTCGATGATCGCGTCGCCACCGGCGATCGCCTTCAGCTCCGTCTTGAAGGCCGGCGCTTCCTTGGCGTTGGGATGACGTAGTCCCTTGTAGCGTGAAGCTAGCGCGAGAATATTCCTGCCGGGCGCGCCGTCCTCGGCTCCGGCTTCTCTTACGAGTGCCCGCAAGATCTCGCCGTAGCGCTCCGGCGCGATGGGCAGGCGATGCTCGTAATACCAGGCCGAAAAACTGCCTTGCCCGGCGTCATAGCGCAGCTCGATTTCGCCGCGCTCCAGTGCCTGTCCATAGGACGAGCCGATAATTGGCAGCAGCACGCCGCCGCGGGCGCGATAGGGCAACTGCTCCCAGTCGATGTCGAAGGAAGCCGCATGGGGCGAGGCCGGTCCCCATTCCAGCACGTCGAGCCACCATGGATTGTCGGCAAAATGCACGCCGACATGGTTGGGCACGAAGTCGAGGATCAGCCCGAGGTCGTGCTGTTTCAGCTTTGCGCTCAGGCGCTCGAAACCGGCTTCGCCGCCAAGCTCCGGATTGAGTTTCGTGTGATCGACGATGTCGTAGCCGTGGGTGGAGCCCCGGCGCGCCGTCGTGAAGGGCGACGCATAGAGATGCGTGATGCCGAGCGCTTTCAAGTAAGGGACGACGTCAGCGGCGGCGTCGAAATCAAAACCGGGGGTCAGCTGCAGGCGGTAGGTCGCGATCGGGATCGCCGGAGGCATTGTTCTATCCGATGTGCCAGCGCACCGACCAGGCGGGCATCTCGTTCAACGCGCGGCCCCAGATCAGGGTTCCCTCGACCGCCGGCGAGTCCGGAATGGCGCGATCCGAGAGGTTGGCGATCAGCGAGAGCATCTTGCCATCGCCCATCCGCCATTGCGCGGTCAGCAAACGATTGCTTGCCATCTGGGCTTGGCCAAAGCGTGCGCCGACTAGCCGCGGTACGATTTCGCGTTGGCGGATCGTGAGCAGCTCCCGCACCAGAGCCAGCCGTTTTCGGCCCGGTTCTCGATCGCATTCCGCCCAGTCCAGCACCGCCGATTGCATGGTCGCCTTATCCAGCGGATCGGGAATCTCATCGCCATATTTCGCATACGCCCAGGCATATTCTTGCCGCCGTCCGTTGCGGACGGCCTTGGCGAGGTCGCCCTGGAAATCGCAGAAGAAGGGAAACGGCGCTTGCGAGCCCCACTCTTCGCCCATGAACAACATCGGGGTCATCGGCGCGAGCAAGGTGACCGCCAGCGCGGCCTCGATCGCTGCCGGATCCGCGATGTTTTCAAGCCGGTCGCCAAACGCGCGGTTGCCGATCTGATCGTGGTTTTGCAGGAAATTGACGAAGCAGGTCGGTGACAGCGTGCCGCTCGGTTCGCCGCGCGGCTTGCTGCCCCAGAAGACCGAGATCTCGCCCTGATACACGAAGCCTGAGGCAAGCGCCCGTGCCAGCCTATCACCCGGCGAATTCTGATAGTCGCCATAGTAGCCTTGCGCTTCGCCGGTCAGCAGCACATGCCATGCATGGTGATAATCGTCATTCCACTGACTGCGATACTTGCCGCGTGGCGGGTCCTGTGCGGCATCCAGCAGGCTGGCGCGGTTGTCGCTGTTTTCGAGCACGAGATTGATGTGCCGGCCCGTTTCGGCAGCAAGTTCGCCCACCGCCGCGCTGAGATCATGCAGGATCGGGATTTCGCCCGCTTCAACGATGGTGTTGACGGCATCCAGCCGCAATCCGTCAAAGCGATAGTCGCGCAGCCAATGCAGCGCGTTCTCGATTGCGAATGCGCGGACCTCGCGCGTTCGATAATCGATCGCGCTGCCCCATGGCGTCTGGGCCTCGGTAAAGAAGCCGGGAGCATAGCGGCCGAGATAATTCCCTTCGGGGCCGAAATGATTGTAGACCACGTCGAGCATCACCATCAGCCCACGCTGATGGGCCGCATCGATCAGGGCCTTCAAATCTTCGGGGCGGCCATAGGCGCTGTCAGGCGCGTACCACAGCACGCCGTCGTAACCCCAGTTGCGCGTGCCCGCGAAATCCGCCAGCGGCAACAATTCGAGCGCGGTGATGCCGGTCTCGACGAGATGATCGAGCCTGTCGATGATGGCGCGATAGTTACCTTCCGGTGTGAAGGTGCCGACATGGGCTTCGAGAATGACGGCCTCATGCCACGGACGCCCGCGCCAGTCCGTGGCGCGCCAGGAATGGGCGGCATGATCGATCAATTCACTTGGACCAAAAACGTCTTCGGGCTGGAAGGCGGACGCGGGATCCGGGACATCGATGTCGTCATCGATGCGGAATTTGTAGCGCGTTCCCGCGCGGGCGCCGGAAATCTCGGCGGCGAACCAGCCGTCTTCACCGCGCGTCAGTGCATGGGGCTTGTCCAGTACCAAGTCGACACGTTTGGCCGCCGGCGCCCACAGTCGAAACAGCGCGCCGTCGCCGGTCAGCTTTGGGCCGAATTGGGGGTCATTCATGCCGAGCCCGCAAAGGCGAGCACCGAGCGCGGTGGCGCCTTGGTCTCGGTGCCGCCTGCGAATTCGGTGATCGTCTGTTTGCTCTCGGCGGTGTTCAGCACCTGCCGCCAGCTCTTGTAGTCGGTCATCATGGGCAGTTTGAACGCGATCTCTTCCGGTGCGGCGTTTAGAATGATAAAGATCGGCGCATGTGCTTGTTCCATCGGTCCGAGCACATAAGCGAGAAAGCGGCCCGCCGGGAAATTCCAGTCCGGCTCCTTCATTTCTTCCGCGGCCGGCGTCAGCCACAGCACGCCATACGAACCGTCCGGACGCCGCCCATCGAGCCAGCGCTGGCAACGAAGCTGTCTGAACCGCCGGCGCAGCGCTGTCAAATGTGCGATGAAATCGGTAAGGTCTTCACCGACCTTGCCGCGGTTTTCCCAGCCGACCCAACCGACTTCATTGTCCTGGCAATAGGCGTTGTTGTTGCCGTTTTGGGTGTTGCCGACCTCGTCGCCGGCCAGGATCAGCGGCGTGCCCTGCGCCAGGAACAGGCAGGCGAGTTGGTTCTTCCGGAGTTGACGGCGAAGCACGACGATTTCGGGATCGTCGGTCGGGCCTTCGACTCCGCAGTTGTTGCTGTGGTTGTCGTGGGCGCCGTCGCGATTGTCCTCGCCATTGGCCTCGTTGTGCTTCTCGTTGTAGCTGAACAGATCGGCCAGCGTAAAACCATCATGGACGGTGATGTGATTGATGCTGGCGCGCGTCGCGCGGTTGTCGTGGTGAAACAGGTCGGAGGACGCCGTCATGCGGCCGGACACTTCGCCGATCAGGCTGCCTTCGCCGCTCCAGTAGCGTCGCATCGCGGTGCGGTAGCGGTCGTTCCATTCCGACCATTGCGACGGAAATGCGCCGACCTGATAGCCGCCGAGGCCTAGGTCCCAGGGCTCGGCGACCAGTTTCACCGTCGCAAGTACCGGATCCTGCCTGACCGCGGTGAGGAACGAGCTGTTGCGGTCAAAACCGTTCGGTCCGCGCGCCAGCGTGGTGGCGAGGTCGAACCGGAAACCGTCGACGTGGCAGACCTCGACCCAGTAGCGCAAGGAATCCATCACCAGCTGCAAGACGCGCGGATGGGTGAGATTGACCGAACTGCCGCAGCCGGTGAAGTCGTCGTAGTAGCGGGGGTTCTCCCGGTTCAGCCAGTAATAGGACGCGTTGTCGATGCCGCGGAAGCACAGCGTCGGGCCCATATGGTTGCCCTCGGCGGTGTGGTTATAGACGACGTCGAGCATCACCTCGATGCCGGCATCGTGCAGCCGCGCCACCGTGGTGCGGAAGGAATCCAGCGCGTTGTCCTGCGCATAACGCGGCTCCGGTGCGAAGAACGCCAGCGTGTTGTAGCCCCAATAGTTCGACAGCTTCTTCTCGACCAGCACGCGGTCGTCGATCAGCCCGTGGATCGGCAACAGCTCGATGGCGGTGACGCCGAGCCGCTTGAGATGGTCGATCATCGCCGGCGACGAGAGCCCGCCATAGGTGCCGCGCAGGTTGGGCGGCACGTCGTCGCGTTTCTGGGTGAGGCCCTTGACGTGCGCTTCGTAGATGACCGTGTCTTCCCAGGGAATGTTGGGGCGGATCTCGCGGCGGCCCCAATTGAAGCTTTCGTCGACGACGACAGCCTTCGGCATGCCGCGGGCATTGTCGCGCCGGTCGAAGGAAAGATCCTCGCGGGCGCTGCCGGTGCGGTAGGCGAAATGCGCATCGCTCCATACCAGACGGCCGGCGAGCCGCCTGGCATAGGGATCCAGCAACAGCTTGTTGGGGTTGAACCGATGGCCGCGTTCCGGCGCATAGGGCCCGTAGACGCGATAACCATAGAGCTGGCCGGGCGAGACGTCGTTGAGATAGCCATGCCAGACGTCTTCGGTCCGCTCCGGCAATTCGATCCGTTCGAGTTCGCGCCGGCCCTGAGCGTCGAACAGGCACAGTTGGACCTTCTCCGCATTCGCGGAGAACAGCGCAAAATTGGTACCCCTTCCGTCCCAGCTTGCACCAAGTCGGGAGGACGTGCCCCCGGATAGTCGCATGCGTCAACTTTCCGGTACGAGAAAGATCACGGCCAGCGGCGGGATCGTCAGATTGAGTTCGGGCACCAGGCCTTCGATTGCACGCACTTCGCCGACATTGCCGACATTGCTGCCGCCGTAATGCGCGGAATCGGAATTGAACACCTCGTGCCAACTTCCGGTAAAGGGCACGCGAATGCGGTAATTGTGACAGACATTCGGCGAGAAGTTCGCGACGACGAGGCAACGCGCCCGCGGCTGATTGCCTTTACGGATCCAGGCAAACACGTTGTTGTCGGCGTCGTCGGTGACGACCCATTCGAACCCAGCCTGATCGCAATCCAGCTCATGCAGCGCCGGCAGCGCGCGATAGAGCCGGTTGAGGTCGCGGATCAACGACTGGATGCCGGCATATTTCTTTTGTTCCAGCAGATGCCAATCCAGCGAGTGGTCGTGAGTCCACTCGCGTTCCTGGCCGAACTCGCAGCCCATGAACATCAGCTTCTTGCCGGGATGACCGAACATGAAACTGTAATAGGCGCGCAGATTCGCAAAACGCTGCCAGTCGTCGCCGGGCATGCGGCCGAGGATCGAGCGCTTGCCGTGCACGACCTCGTCATGCGACAGCGGCAATATGAAGTTTTCCGAAAAGGCATAGTGCAGGCCGAACAGGACATCGCCGTGGTGATATTTGCGGTGGATCGGGTCCTTGCTGACGTAGTTCAGCGTGTCGTGCATCCAGCCCATATTCCATTTGTAGCCGAACCCGAGCCCGCCATATTCGACCGGGCGCGACACCTGCGGCCACGCGGTTGATTCTTCCGCCGCCGTGGTCGCCTGCGGAAAATGTGCGAACACTTCGGTGTTGAAGCGGCGCAGGAAGTCGATGGCCTCGAGGTTTTCGCGGCCGCCATATTTGTTCGGGATCCAGCCGCCCGCGGGCCGGCTGTAATCGAGGTAGAGCATGGACGCCACCGCGTCGACGCGCAGGCCATCGATGCCGTAACGCTCGAGCCAGAACAGTGCGTTCGACACCAGGAAATTGACCACTTCGGTGCGGCCGTAATTGTAGATGAGCGTGCCCCAGTCGAGATGGCGGCCCTGCAGCGGATTGGCGTGTTCGTAGAGCGCGGTGCCGTCGAAATGGCCGAGGCCGTGCGGGTCGTCGGGGAAGTGACCGGGCACCCAGTCCAGAAGTACGCCAAGCCCTTCGCGGTGGCAGGCGTCGACCAGCGCGGCAAAATCCTCAGGCCGGCCGAACCGGCTGGTCGGCGCAAACAGGCCGGTCGGCTGATAGCCCCAGGAACCATCGAACGGATGTTCATTCACGGGAAGGAATTCGAGATGGGTGAAGCCGAGATCGCGCGCATAGGCCGGAAGCTGTTCGGCGAGCTCGCGATAGGTCAGCCACTCGTTGTGGCCCCTGCGCCGCCACGAGCCGAGATGCACCTCGTAGATCGACATCGGCGAACTCAGCGCGTTGACGCCCGCAGGCGCCGGGCCCGGATGCGGAATCTTCGTCTCGTCGAGTACGATGGAGGCGGTGTTCGGCCGCAGCTCCGCGGCAAAAGCCAGCGGATCGGATTTCAGCGGCAGATGCTGGCCGTGGGCGCCGATGATGTCGAACTTGTAGTGATCGCCGACTCTCGCGCGCGGAACGAACAGTTCCCAATAGCCGACGCCGCGCACGCGCATCGGATGCCGCCGCGGGTCCCAGAGATTGAAATCGCCGACCACGCTGACCCGCCGTGCATTCGGTGCCAGCACCACGAAGGCGACACCGTCGACGCCGTCGAGCGTCATCGGATGGGCGCCGAGCTTGTCGTAAATGCGCTGGTGGGTGCCTTCGCCGAGCAGGTAGAGGTCGAATTCGCTCAATACCGGCGGAAAGCGGTAGGGGTCGTCAAGCTCGACCACATTGTCGCCGAAGCGGGCGCGCAGCTGGTACCGCCTGAAGCCGTTCGGCAGCGCGCCGGCAAACAGGCCGGCATCGTGAATGCGCAAAAGCTGTGCCGTTTCGCCGTGCTCGCCGATGGCTTCGACGTTGGTTGCTTCCGGCAGGAAGGCGCGCACGACGCTCTTGTTGCCCTCGGTGTGGAGGCCGAGATAGTGGAAGGGGTCGGAGTGCCGGCCCTCGATAATCGCATAGGCCTCGGCAGGTAGCTTGGTCATTCGGCCTCCTGCGGTTGTTGCGCCAGGATCCGGAGCATGCCGGTCAGCGGCACGCGCAGCCAGTCGGGCCGGTGCGCCAGCTCATAATCGATTTCGTAGAATGCCTTCTCTAGCAGGAAGAAGTTGAGCATCCGCTCCGCGGCCTCTTGATCGGCGGGCCACAGGCGCTGATTGGCCATGGTCTCGCGATAGGCAGCAAGGAATGTCGCGGTCGCGCGGTCGCGCCAATCCGCGAGCGCCAGCCCCAGCTTGCCCTGCTCGTCGGGCGCCACCTTGAGTGCGCGGTCAAGCGCGGCGGTCACCGAATAGTCGATCGAGCGGATCAGGCCGGCGACGTCGCGCGCCGCGGGCGCTTTCCGCCGGCGTTCGGCGATAGTGCGCCGCGGTTCGCCTTCGAAATCGATGATGAAGATGTCTTCCTTGACAATCAGCATCTGACCGAGATGGAAGTCGCCATGATGGCGGATATTGAGCCCGTCGACGTCGCGCGGCAGCAGTGCCTTCAGGCGATCCGGCAAGGCCGCCTGCTGCGCCAGCAACTGATCGGCCAGCGGGCGATCGGCCTCTTTCAGCGTATCCCGCCGCTGCCTCAACGCGTCGAAGACGCGTTCGGCGCGGGCCATGATCTCGTCGGTCCAGCGCTGCACATCATCGGGCCGGGTCGGCTCCGGCGCGAAGTCGGGAAGATCCTTGTTGCTTGCCAGCGCGATGTGCATCTCGGCGACGCGCCGACCGGTTTGTCCCATATAGCGCAAATAGGGGACCTGTTCCTCACTCTCACCAGGATACTCGCTTGTCGCCACCAGCCGCTGTTCCTCGACAAATCGATCGAGGTAAGCCGCCGTCACGGTCCAGGCGTCGCCCTGATTCATCACAAAGGCGTGGATGATGCCGATCGCGCTTCGCTTGTTGCCTTCGACAAGCTCGACACTCCCGAGCAGCGCCGGCGTGTTGGCAAAGCCCGCGACTTCGGTGAGGAAACGTCCCATCTCGATCTCCGGATTCAAGCCGGGCTCGAGCTTGCGATAGATCTTGACGACGTAGTCGTCGTCGACCAGGGATGTGCTGTTGGACTGCTCGGTATCGACGGCGCGGATGCGCTCGGGCTGCCTGATCGGCTGGTCGGTGAAACGGCTGGTCGGCTTGAATTCGAGCCGCAAGCCCTGTTCTTCCTCCTCGACAACGAGCGATTGCCCAAGATTGCGCAACAGCAGCGCGATGAAGATCTGGTCGGTGGCGACGTCGAGCAGCGTTCCTTCGCGCGCGCCCTGTCGTACCGCGGCGAACGCGCGCGGGTTATAACGCTCGCGGTCGAAGCGCACCCATTCGATCCGTATCGGCAGGACATAGCGGCTGGTTATTCCGCGCTGCGTCGTTTCGAAGAAAGCGAGCCACGGCCGGTTGTCGCCGATGTCGCAGAACGGGATAGCCGAAACGAGCGTTGGCTGGATCGCCTTGACTGATCGCTCCGGGTACCAGCGGGTCCGCGCCAGATGCCCAGGCAAAACGTCGCGTTCGAACACGCCGCGGGCGCGCGCCAGCGACATCCAGGTCGAATTCACCGGCACCACCAGGGTTTCGAATTCCGGCACGAGTGGTGGGGGCGCCGCCTGCGATTTATCGCGCTCCTGCAGCTGGAACCAGTAGAAGCCGTAGGGCGCCAACGTGATCATGTAAGGCAATTCGCCGATCGCCGGAAAGCGCGTGCGGCCGAGCATCTCGAGCGGAATACGGTCCTTGAAGGCGGACAAATCGAGTTCAGTCGCCTGCGCCGAGCGCGAAAGATTGGCGACGCAAAGGATAACTTCGTCCTGATATTGGCGCACGTAGGCGAGCACCGAGCGGTTTTGCGGGCGAATGAACGTCATGGTGCCGCGGCCGAAGGCGAGTGTGGATTTGCGGACCGCGATCAGCCGCTTGGTGGCGCTGAGCAGCGATGACAGGCTGCGCGACTGCGCTTCCACATTCACGGATTCGTAGCCGTAAACGGGATCCATGATGGTTGGAGCGTAGAGCCGGGCCGGATCGGCGCGGGAGAAGCCGCCATTGCGGTCCGGGGTCCACTGCATCGGCGTGCGCACGCCATTGCGGTCGCCGAGATAGATATTGTCGCCCATGCCGATCTCGTCGCCGTAATAGATGATCGGCGTACCCGGAAATGACAGCAGCAGCGAGTTCATCAATTCGATTTTGCGCCGGTCGTTGTCCATCAGCGGCGCCAGCCGCCGGCGGATACCGACATTGATGCGAGCGCGCGGATCATGGGCATAGGTCGACCACAGATAATCGCGCTCGACGTCGGTGACCATTTCCAGCGTCAGCTCATCATGGTTGCGCAGGAACAGCGCCCATTGGCAGTTGCTCGGGATGTCCGGTGTCTGCCGCAGAATGTCGGTGATCGGAAAGCGGTCCTCCTGGGCGATCGCCATGTAGATGCGCGGCATCAGCGGAAAATGGTACGCCATGTGGCATTCGTCGCCACGGCCGAAATATTCCTGCACGTCCTCCGGCCATTGATTGGCTTCGGCCAGCATGACCTTGCTCTTGGCGTAGGCGTCGAGTTCGCTGCGCAGCCGCTTGATGATAGCGTGGGTCTCGGGCAGGTTCTCGTTGCTGGTGCCTTCGCGCTCGCACAGATAGGGGATGGCGTCGAGCCGGAAACCGTCGACACCGGTGTCGAGCCAGCGTTTCATCACCTGCACGATGGCGCTGACCACGCGCGGATTGTCGAAATTCAGATCGGGCTGGTGGGAGAAGAAGCGGTGCCAGTAGAACGCGCCGGCTTCCGGGTCCCAGGTCCAGTTCGACTTCTCGGTATCGGTGAAGATGATCCGCGTGCCCAGGTATTTCTGGTCGGTGTCGCTCCAGACATACCAGTTGCGCGCACTCGACTTCGGATCGCTGCGGCGCGCGCGCTTGAACCAGTCGTGCTGGTCGGAGGTATGATTGACGACGAGCTCGGTGATAACGCGCAGCCCGCGCTTCCTGGCTTCCTGAATGAAGCGCTTGAAGTCCTTCATCGTCCCGAAGTCAGGATTGATGTCGCCATAATCGGCGATGTCATAGCCGTCATCGCGCCCCGGCGAGGGATAGAACGGCAACAGCCACAGCGCGGTGACGCCGAGGTCCTGCAGATAAGGGAGCTTTTCCGTCAGGCCCGCAAAGTCGCCGATGCCGTCGTTGTTGCTGTCGGCAAAAGCCTTGACGTGGAGCTGATAGATGATGGCGTCCTTGTACCAGAGCTCATCGGCAGTCTCGGTAACGGTTATTTCCCTGGTCTCGATGGATGACATCACATTCATGGCGCGGCCCCTCACGCCAGGCAGCGGAACAGCAATGCGGGATCGCGCGCCGGGTCGATCCGGAGGCGGATGCCGCCCCATTGGATCGGATAGCGCTCGCCCGTGATGAGGTTTTCCACCGCCGCGACGGTGCGGCGCTCGTTGCTGGCGCCGACCTGGACGTCGCCAAGCGGCAGCCAGAATTCGTGGACGTTGCCCGACAGCGCGATCGCAACCGCGACCGTATTGGTTTGATCCACGGACTCCTTGACGAAACCGATCGCGTTGTCGTCTTCGATGCCGAGGAAGCGCAGTTTGCTGGTCTGCTGCAGCGCCGCGTTGTCGCGCCTGATCCGGTTGAGTTCGGTTATGAAGGGCTTAATGTTGCCGGGCTTGTCCCAATCCCGTACCTTGATCTCGTATTTTTCGGAGTCGAGATATTCCTCCCGGCCGGGGATCGGTTCATGCTCCAATAGCTCAAAGCCATTATAGATGCCGTAGGTGCTCGACAGCGTCGCCGCCAGCGCGACGCGCGACTTGAACATCCAGGGCTCGCCTCTCTGCAGATGATAGGGCAGGATGTCGGGCGTGTTGACGAAGAAATTCGGGCGATAGTAGTCGCGCTCGGGGTAACCCGTTAGCTCGGTCAGATATTGCTCGAACTCCCAGCGCTGCGTCCGCCAGGTGAAGTAGGTGTAGGACTGGGTGAAGCCGAGCTTTGCCAAACCCTTCATCAGTTTCGGCCGTGTAAAAGCTTCCGCGAGGAAGATCACGTCAGCGTGATGCAGCTGGACCTGGTGGATCAGCCACTCCCAGAATGGAAACGGCTTGGTGTGGGGGTTGTCGACCCGAAAGATCTTCACACCCTGATCGACCCAGAACAGGATCACGTCGCGCAGCGCATCCCACAGCGCGCCGGCGTCTTCGCAGCCGAAATCCGGGTTGACGATGTCCTCATATTTCTTTGGCGGATTTTCCGCATAGCGCATCGAGCCGTCCGGCCGGCGTTTGAACCATTGCGGATGCTGCTTCAGCCAGGGATGATCCGGCGAGCATTGGATGGCGAAGTCGAGCGCGACTTCCATGCCGTGCTCATTGCACGCCGCAACGAAGGCGCGGAAATCCTCCAGCGTGCCCAATTCCGGATGCACGGCGTCATGGCCGCCTTCGGCTGCGCCGATGGCGTAGGGACTACCGGGATCGTCTTCCTTTGCGGTCACCGCGTTATTGCGGCCCTTGCGATTGATCTTGCCGATCGGATGGATCGGCGTCAGATAGACGATATCGAAGCCCATCGCGGCGATGTCCGGCAGGCGGGCGATGCAATCCTTGAATGTGCCATGCTGGCCGGGTACCTTCCCCTGGCTGCGCGGCATCATTTCATACCATGAAGCGAACCGCGCCCGCGGCCGGTCGGCGACAAACGGAAATAGCTGCGACCTGGTCAGATCGGGCCGCGACTGGCTCTCGGCCATCGCTTCCCTCAATTCGTCCGTGAGCAGCGGAGCGGCGTCGCCGGTTTGTAGATAATCCTCGCACTGTTTGAGGATGATGGCCGACGCGGCGCGTCCGCCGGCCTGCGCCTGGGTCAGCATGGCCGCGCCTTCGATGGCATCGAGGGCGAGGTCGGCGCCGGCCTTTTGCTTCAACTCAAAGCCACGACGCCAGGTCGCGAACTCGTCGGTCCAGGCCTCGATCGCGTAAAAGTAGCGCCCCGGCGCATCGGGAAC
>JBJMTR010000028.1:0-3505 GCA_045811565.1 Bradyrhizobium sp. | reverse complement strand
TTTGCGCGGGCGATCCGCGCCGCGGTATCGGGACGTCCTGGCGGCGTCTATCTCGATCTGCCCGCAAAACTGTTTTCGCAGGTGATGAACGCCGATGCCGGCGCCAGGTCGCTGGTCAAGGTAATCGATCCCGCGCCGGCGCAGCTTCCCGCATCTTCCGCGGTCCAGCGTGCGCTCGACGTGCTCAAGAGCGCAAAACGTCCCCTCATCATCCTCGGCAAGGGCGCGGCTTACGCGCAGGCCGATAACGAGATCCGCGCGCTCGTCGAGAAGAGCGGTGCGCCATTCCTGCAGATGAGCATGGCCAAGGGCCTGTTGCCGGACACGCACGCGCAGTCGGCGGGCGCGGCGCGCTCGACGGTGCTGAAGGACGCCGACGTCGTGATGCTGATCGGCGCCCGCCTGAACTGGCTGCTCTCGCATGGCAAGGGTAAGAGCTGGGGCGATGCGCCGAAGAAATTCATCCAGATCGACATCGAGCCCAAGGAAATGGACTCCAATGTCGAGATCGTGGCGCCCGTCGTCGGCGACATTGGCTCGTGCGTCTCCGCGCTGCTGGAGGGCATGGGCGGCAGCTGGCCGACCGCTCCGGCCGACTGGGTCAACAAGGTCAACGCCAAGCGCGACGAGAACATCGCCAAGATGGCGCCGAAGCTGATGAACAATACATCGCCGATGGATTATCACGGCGCGCTTGGCGCGCTGCGCACCATCGTCAAGGAGCGGCCGGACGCCATTCTCGTCAACGAAGGCGCCAACACGCTCGACCTCGCGCGCGGCGTCATCGACATGTACAAGCCGCGCAAGCGGCTCGATGTCGGCACCTGGGGCGTGATGGGCATCGGCATGGGCTATGCCATCGCCGCCGCCGTCGAAACCGGCAAGCCGGTGCTCGCGATCGAAGGCGACAGCGCCTTCGGTTTCTCCGGCATGGAGGTCGAGACGATCTGCCGCTACAATTTGCCGGTCTGCATCGTCATCTTCAACAATAACGGCATCTATCGCGGCACTGACGTCAATCCAACGGGCGGTTCGGACGTTGCGCCGACGGTATTCGTCAAGGATTCCCGCTACGACAAGGTGATAGAGGCGTTCGGCGGCGTCGGCGTCAATGCGACGACGCCGGATGAACTGAAGCGCGCCGTGAACCAGGCGATGGATTCAGGCAAGCCGACCCTCATTAACGCGGTGATTGATCCGGCGGCAGGCTCGGAGAGCGGCCGCATCGGTAACCTCAACCCGCAAAGCGTGCTTCGCAAGAAATAAGCTGGCACGACTCATTCCATCCTGCGACGCGCAGGCGACAGTAAGGAGCAAGATAATGACAAAGGCGCTCAAGGGCGTTCGAATTCTCGATTTCACCCACGTCCAGTCCGGGCCAACCTGCACGCAATTGCTGGCCTGGTTCGGCGCCGATGTGATCAAGGTCGAGCGCCCCGGCGTCGGCGACATCACGCGCGGCCAGTTGCAGGACGTTCCGAATGTCGACAGCCTGTATTTCACCATGCTCAACCACAACAAGCGCTCGATCACGCTCGACACCAAGAACCCGAAGGGCAAGGAAGTCCTCACCGCGCTGATCAAGAGCTGTGACGTGCTGGTCGAGAATTTTGGTCCCGGCGTGCTCGATCGCATGGGCTTCCCCTGGGAGAAGATCAACAGCATCAACCCGAAGATGATCGTGGCGTCGATCAAGGGCTTTGGTCCCGGACCATACGAGGACTGCAAGGTTTATGAGAACGTCGCACAGTGCACCGGCGGTGCGGCTTCCACCACCGGCTTCCGCGACGGCCTGCCGCTCGTCACCGGCGCACAGATCGGCGACAGCGGCACGGGTTTGCATCTGGCGCTCGGCATCGTCGCCGCGCTTTACCAGCGCACGATGACCGGCCGGGGACAAAAGGTCACCGCAGCGATGCAGGACGGTGTGCTCAATCTCGCCCGCGTCAAGTTGCGCGACCAGCAGCGCCTCGCGCATGGCCCGCTCAAGGAATACAGCCAGTATGGCGAAGGCATTCCGTTCGGCGACGCCGTGCCGCGCGCCGGCAACGATTCCGGCGGCGGACAGCCCGGCCGTATCTTGAAGTGCAAGGGCTGGGAGACCGATCCCAACGCCTACATCTACTTCATCACGCAGGCCCCGGTCTGGGAGAAGATCTGCGATGTGATCGGCGAGCCCGGCTGGAAGACCCATCCCGATTACGCCAAGCCGCCTGGCCGGCTCTCGCGGCTGAATGAAATCTTCGCGCGCATCGAGCAATGGACCATGACCAAGACGAAGTTCGAGGCGATGGAGATCCTCAACAAGGACGACATCCCTTGCGGCCCCATCCTGTCGATGAAGGAGATCGCCGAGGACAAGTCGCTGCGCGCGACCGGCACGCTGGTCGAAGTCGATCACCCCACCCGCGGCAAGTATCTGTCGGTCGGCAATCCGATCAAGCTGTCGGATAGCCCGAGCGAGGTGACACGTTCCCCGTTGCTTGGTGAGCACACCGACGAAATTCTGCGCCAGGTGCTCGGCTTCAGTGACCACCAGGTTGCCGACATCCACGCTTCCGGCGCGCTCGATCCGCCGCAGAAGCAGGCGGCGGAGTAAGCCCGCTCACGCTTTTTGGACGGTCAGGAAGGGCTGCCGGTGTTCGGCGGCCCTTTTTGTTATCTGGAATGCCATCTTATTATGCTGCATTGCGGCAGGCGGATTGCTGCTATGCAAACAAACGCGTTGTTGCTGGCATCTGGTATACATAATTTGTCCTGAGATCACGAGGCGGTATTACCGCAACTCAGGAAAGGGGACATGATGTCCAAAACTGCTTCCATCGCGCTCAAGCCTTCCAGCACCCTCTTCGGCCGGTTTCTGGCGGCGATCGACCGCCTGCTGATGACGAGCGCCCGCATTGCCGTCCGTAACGGCGACCTCCCGCGCTTCGGTCTCTGAGCCCGAAAATAGCGGTTTCTGGAGCCGGATCGTTCGGACAGAAGCCTAAGCCGACCCAATACCATCGATGAATGGCCCCCGCTTTCGGGGCTATTTTTGTGGACGGCTTTCGAGCTCTGCGGAGCTGAGCGGCGTCTCTGCGACAAATCAGCCGGACCAGCAATTCGGGACAACTCGGCGTTGCGCGCTGGGATATCGCATACCAAAATGCGGCCGGAGCGCTCCCGATGCAGAACAGGGCGAGTTTTTGCCGTCCCGCGCATTCCCTTTTGTACATCTCGGAGATTCGCATGCTTCGAAAGGAGTGGATGCCGCGGCGGAACGCTCCTTCTAAAGTTATGCTCCGCAACAGTCGTAAATCTGCCTGTTGCTGCACCTGATCACCGACCGGAAGAACGATAAAACCCAGAAACGCCTGAGCGCGATAAGAGTTGAAAGGAAAGTCGGCCAAGACCGACGCACATAAATCTAATGGGAGGGACGCAATGAAACATTCCGTGTTGCACGTTGGGCTAACGGCGATCGCTGCATTGTGCGCGAGCGATATCGCGGCGTCTGCTGCCT
>JBJMTR010000027.1:0-7571 GCA_045811565.1 Bradyrhizobium sp. | reverse complement strand
GTCTCCGGATATTTGCCGGAGAAGGCGCGGTTCAGCACCACCTGCGCCACCGCGATCTGGCCGCGCACCGCCTCGCCGCGGGCTTCGAAATAAACCGCCTCGGCGAGGCATTTTTCGGACTTTCCGCGCGACTTCTCATCGAACAGGCCAAGCCGCTCCGCCGGCGTCTTGGCGCGCTGACTGTCGGAATTGACTTCGCCCTTCGGCGCGATGCTCTCGCCCATCTCACCGGCCCGGACCGGGGCATCGGCATCGACGGGCAACGACGCCATCATTTTCATATCCGGATCGGGAACCGCGCCGGGCATCACGATGACAGGCTCTTCACCGGGCTGCCAGCGCTCGATGCTTTCGGGCGAGCCGAGCGAAGAGCCGAAGAACAGGCTCGATGTCTTGAAAGAGAACCCATCGCGCGGCGCTGGGTTGCGCGCGACCGGCTGCACGTCGGGTGCGCGCTTGAGGTCGTCGAGCGGATTGGCTTCGAGGGACATCGAGACATCATATTCCGGCATCGAGAGCGTATATTGCGGCAGCGGCGGCGCGCTGAGCGCGGCCTGAAGCTCCGGATCGAGCGGCGCGTGTTCGGCGGCCGGCGCAGCAGCAGTCTTTGCGCCCATTACAGACGTATTGGATGTCGAGGAATCTTCGTTGGCGGGCGCCGCAGGTTCCACCGGTGCAGGCGGCGCGACGACGAGACGATCGCCCTTGAGCGTGCGGTCGACCTTGGGAAAGTCGGAGGCATCGTAGCGCGGCGGCGGCGCCACAATCGGATTGCGGGTCACCGAACCGGTGATGTCGATGCCCTGATTGTCGAGGCTTGCCAGGCGATAGGTTGCGGTCTGCGGCGAAGAGGTTCCAATCGGACGCCCGAAACTGAAAGTGGCGACGTGGAATGTTGCGACCGCGGAGAATACGCGCTTTTGCCAGCGCTCGGCCACGCCCGGCTGCCGTGCCAGCAGTGACGCGATATCCTGATATCCGATCTCGGTCGGCATCAATGCGAAGACGCAGAGACCGAGGCCGAAGGACGCGAACCGCGCGCCCTTCGGCTGGTTACGCAACACAAACATCGGTACGCTCACGCAACGCTTACTCATTGGCGATCGAGCAGCAGTACATCCGTGCAAATTCGACCAAATTTGTTGGTATCGAATTTAGGTTGCTGGGGAGTTAATCGGCGTTGCGCGAACGCTACACGCAAGACATTGCAAGCACTTTGCGCGTCGTATCGAACGCATTGGTAAACAGGCGCTCGACAAGAGTGGTAAATATCCGGTCAACGAAGGTGATGAAGGCATTTTCGAGGGTGCGCTGAGATATTCGCCTATCGCTGCGCAGCCTCGCCAAGTTCCAATTCACTCAATCGTGCGGAAATCCTTTTGGACGTCGTTGCGAGCCAAGCGAAGCAATCCAGAGATCGAACCGCCGAAAGCGTCTGGATTGCTTCGTCGCTTCGCTCCTCACAATGACGGCTGCGGCGCTAAGCCTGACTGGCAATCGCCTTGCCGAGCGCCGCTTGCGCGGCGGCCAGACGCGCAATCGGCACGCGATACGGCGAGCACGAGACGTAATCGAGCCCGATCTCGTGGCAGAACGCGACGGATGCGGGGTCGCCCCCATGCTCGCCGCAAATGCCGACCTTGAGGTCAGGCCGTGTCTTGCGGCCGCGCGCGACGCCGATCTTCACGAGCTCGCCGACGCCGTCGCGATCGACCGAGATGAACGGATCGATCTCCAGAATTCCCTTGGCGATATAGGTGCCGAGAAAGCTGGCGGCGTCATCGCGGCTGATGCCGTAGGTGGTCTGCGTCAGATCGTTGGTGCCGAAGGAAAAGAACTCCGCGGTCTGCGCGACGTCGCCGGCCATCAGGCAGGCGCGCGGCAGTTCAATCATGGTGCCGACCTGATAATTCAGCTTCGCGCCGGTCTCCTTCATCACCGCATGCGCGATAGAGTCGATCCGCGCCTTGACCAGATCGAACTCGGCCTTGGTCGCAATCAGCGGCACCATCACCTCAAGGCCGACCGCCTTGCCGGTGCGTTTTCCCGCTTCGACGGCGGCCTCGAAAATCGCGCGGGCCTGCATCTCGGCGATCTCCGGATAGGCGATCGCGAGACGGCAGCCGCGGAAGCCGAGCATTGGATTGAACTCGGCGAGATCACGGGCGCGATCCGCAAGCTTGCGCGGATCGGTGTTCATCGCCCGCGCAACTTCCTCGATCTCGGCTTGGGTATGCGGCAGGAACTCATGCAAGGGCGGATCGAGCAGCCGGATCGTCACCGGCAGACCCTTCATGATCTCGAACAGCTCGACGAAGTCCGCGCGCTGCATCGGCAGCAATTTTGAAAGCGCGGCGCGGCGCGACTGCTCGTCCTCGGACAGGATCATCTCGCGCACGGTGCGGATGCGTGTTTCCTCGAAAAACATGTGCTCGGTGCGGCAAAGCCCGATGCCTTCCGCGCCGAACTTCACCGCCGTGCGGGCATCGTCGGGCGTATCGCCGTTGACGCGGACGCCGAGCTTGCGGACCTGATCGGCCCAGCCCATCAGTGTGCCAAATTCGCCGGACAGTTCCGGCTCGATCATCGGCATCCGCCCGGCCAGCACCTGGCCGACTGCGCCGTCGATGGTGATGACGTCGCCGGTCTTGAAGGTGCGCGAGCCGACGCTCATCGTGCCGCGGCCGTAGTCGACGCGGATAGTGCCGCAGCCGGAAACGCAGGGCTTGCCCATGCCACGGGCGACCACCGCGGCGTGGGATGTCATGCCGCCGCGCGTGGTCAAAATGCCTTGGGCGGCGTGCATGCCGTGAATGTCTTCGGGGCTGGTCTCGACCCGCACCAGGATGACCTTGTGGCCATCGGCCTGCAGTTTCGCGGCCTCGTCGGAGGAGAACACGATTTCACCGGACGCGGCTCCCGGCGACGCCGGCAGACCGATGCAAATGACATCGCGTTTCGCCGCGGGATCGATGGTCGGGTGCAGCAACTGATCGAGCGACGCCGGATCGATCCGCGTCACCGCATCCTCCTTCGAGATCAGCCCTTCATTGGCGAGCTCGACGGCGATGCGCAGCGCCGCCTTTGCGGTGCGCTTGCCGCCGCGGGTCTGCAGCATCCACAATTTGCCCTGCTCGACCGTGAATTCCATGTCCTGCATGTCGCGGTAGTGCCTTTCGAGCAGCGTGTAGATCCGCGTCAGCTCCTTGAACGCCTCGGGCATGGCGGTTTCCATCGACGGCTTGTCGGAGCCGGACTCGCGCCGCGCTTCTTCGGTGATGTCCTGCGGGGTGCGGATACCCGCCACCACGTCTTCACCCTGCGCGTTGATCAGGAACTCGCCGTAGAGCTTGCTCTCGCCGGTCGACGGGTTGCGCGTGAAGGCAACGCCTGTCGCAGACGTCTCGCCCATATTGCCGAACACCATCGCCTGGACGTTGACCGCGGTGCCCCAGGACTCCGGAATATCGTGCAGCTTGCGGTAGGTCACCGCGCGCGCGTTCATCCAGGATGAAAACACAGCCCCGATCGCGCCCCACAATTGCGCGTGCGGATCCTGCGGAAAATCGTGTCCCGTCTCGCGCGCCACCGCCTCCTTGTAACGGCCGACCAACTCGACCCAGTCATCGCCGCTCAGATCGGTGTCGAGCGAATAGCCCTGGCTGTCCTTGAAGGTATCGAGGATGTCCTCGAAGTGATGATGCTCGAAGCCGAGCACGACGTCCGAGTACATCGTGATGAAACGGCGATAGCTGTCATAGGCGAAGCGGCGATCGCCTGAAAGTTCGGCGAGGGCTTCGACGGTCTGGTCGTTGAGGCCGAGATTGAGCACGGTATCCATCATGCCCGGCATCGACGCGCGCGCACCGGAGCGGACCGACACCAGCAATGGATTCCTGGAATCGCCGAACGCCTTGCCGGTCAGCTTGCCGATATGCTCCAGCGCCTTCTCAACCTGCGGCTTCAATTCCTTCGGATAGGTTTTGTCGTGCTCGTAAAAATAAGTGCAGACCGAGGTCGGGATGGTGAAGCCGGGAGGCACCGGCAGCCCGAGATTGGCCATCTCGGCGAGGTTGGCGCCCTTGCCGCCAAGCAGATCGCGCAATCCGGCCTGACCTTCCGCCTTGCCATCGCCAAATGTGTAGACCCATTTGCCGGGTTTTGCCGCTGAGGTCGCGGGCTTGCCGGCCGGAGCCTTCGCCGCCGGTCTGGCGGGGGCCTTGGTGGTGGTCTTGGGCGCCGGCTTGGCCGGGCTCTTCGTCAGCGCCTTGCGCGCCGCGACCGCCGGCGCGGCCTTTCGAGCCCGCGCAGATGACTTTGATTTCGCTGCGATTTTCTTGGACTTCGCGACGGCTTTGGCCATGTCTGACAAACAATCCGAGAGAGGGAGGAAGATGGGCGCCTTACACCATTTTGACGGGTTCCGCGCAAGACGCGAAACCCCGCTTTCTCAAGCTAGCACGTTTACTCACGCTACAGATGAAGCCATCGCAGCAGCCCCATGCCGACCAGGCCGACGAAGATCAGGTAGATCGCTACAATGAAATTCAGCAATCGCGGCATGATCAAGATCAAAATACCCGCTATCAAGGCAACGATAGCAGGCACATGCGCAGCGGTGATGACCATTGAAATAACTCCGGCGGATTTGGTGGAAAATCGAATCGAGGGCGGCAGTTTACCCGCCGGCGTGGTTCCAAAATAGAGACGCTTATAGCCTCAACGGGTTCCGCGTCTCACAAAGAATGCCAAAAATTGCCACGGATGCGGCAGCGATTTTTCCGGAACATTGCCGCGCGCGATGAATTTGCCTCGCATTGTGCGTTCTATCGTGCAGGAGCAAGACCATGCGAAACAAGCTACTTGCCGTTGCTGCGGTTGCAGGCGCGATCGCCGTTCCAGCGATTGCGCAGGCGCAAAGCGTGATTACCACCGGCGTGGTTCGAGGTGGCGCCGTGATAATCGACGACGATGAGGGGATCGCGGTGGCGGAGCGGCCGGCGTTCCGCGAATATATCGTGCGCGAGCGTGTGCCGAACTACATCATTGGTGACCGCGTGGTGGTCGGAACCGTGCTGCCGGAAACCGGCGTGACCTATTACGATGTGCCGCCGCGGTTCGGGGCGTCGCCCTACCGCTACACCGTCGTGAACGGCGAGACTGTGCTGGTCGAGCCGCGTTCCCGTCGCGTCGTTCAGGTGGTCGAGTAACTCCCGCCTGAGCGATCGTCCGGGCGCCGCGCGAGCGGATACGCGCGAGAACGACCGGACATGAAAGCCCCGCCTGGCCTCCCCTCCGGGCGGGGCTTTTCACGTGTCCGATGCGACCTCGACCTTGTCGGTAAAGCCGTCATTCCGGGATGCGCCGCTCGGCGCAGGCCCGGAATCCATACTCACGATCGTTCTTATGGATTGTCTGATATGCAATTGCACATCAAAGCTCACGTCTTGCGACGCGCCGCGGAATGACGGTTGTTGCTGTACTAATCCTGTATCTTTGAAAAATCCGCCACCGCGCGCGTCGCCGCGCGAATCTCATTGAGCAGTTTCAGGCGGTTTTCGCGCACCTTTGGGTCATCGTCATTGACCTTGACCTTGTCGAAGAACGCGTCGACCGCCGGGCGCAGCTTCGCCATCGCGCTCATCGCAGCGGCAAAATCTTCCTTCGCCACGGCACTCCCGGCCTCCGCCTTCACCTGATCGATGGCTTTCGCCAGCGCCTTCTCTTCGGCGAGCACGTAGAGCATCGCATCCGGCGCGCCGTCGAATGTGCGCTTGTCCCTCTTCTCCTCGATCGAAAGGATGTTGCTCGCGCGTTTGGTCCCCGTGAGAAGGTTCTTGCCATCGTCGGTGTCAAGGAATTTGCCCAGCGCTTCGATACGGCGGACGACCATCAACAGATCGTCCTGCTCGCCAAGCGCGAACACCGCATCGACGAGATCGTAACGCGCGCCTTGCTCGCGGAGCTGCACTTTCAGGCGATCGGCGAGGAAGGAAAGCAAGTCTATGCATTTCTGATCAACTTGCTGTCCCTTCCAGTCTTTCAACCCCTGCGCACTAACAAACGCGCCAATATGTTTGTTAGCCACGGGTATGAAGTTGATCCGGATGTTGTTTTCGACGATCAGCCTGATCACGCCAAGCGCAGCTCTACGCAGAGCATACGGATCCTTGCTCCCCGTCGGCTTTTCGTCGATCGCCCAAAACCCAACCAGCGTGTCAACCTTATCGGCCAACGCGACAGCAACACTCACCGGATCGGTCGGCACGCGATCCGCCGGCCCCTGCGGCTTGTAATGCTCCTCACTCGCGGCGGCGACGGAGGCATCCTCGCCCTGTGCCAGTGCGTAGTATTTTCCCATCAAGCCCTGCAGCTCGGGGAATTCGCCGACGACCTCGGTGAGCAAATCCGCTTTCGCCAAATGCGCGGCGCGTCTTGCTTTCTCGACGTCGGCACCGACCAGCGGCGCAATCTCCGCCGCCAATCGCTCGATACGCTTGATGCGCTGGCCCTGCGTGCCCAGCTTCTCGTGAAACACGATGCCATCGAACTTCGGCAGCCGGTTCTCAAGCTTCGTCTTGAGGTCCGTCTCATAGAAGAACTTCGCATCGCTCAGCCGCGCGCGAATCACGCGCTCGTTGCCGGCGACGATCGCCGTGCCGCCGTCGCTCGCTTCAATATTGGCGGTGAGGATGAATTTGTTGGTGAGCTTGCCCGTTTTGGGATCGCCGACCACAAAGCATTTCTGGTTGTTGCGGATGGTGGCGCGGATCACCTCATCGGGGATCGACAGGAATTCCTTGTCGAACGACCCCATCAGCGCGACCGGCCATTCGACGAGACCCGCAACCTCATCCAGCAGCGTCTGGTCCTCGACCAGCTCAAACCCTTGCGCGAAGGCGAGCTGCCTGGCGTCGGCCGAAATGATGTCCTTGCGCGGCTGCGGATCGAGCACAACCTTTGCGGCCTTCAGCTTTGCTTCGTAATCGGCGAAGCGGCGCACGGAGATCGCCCCCGGCGCCATGAAGCGATGACCATACGTCGTCTGTCCTGCCTCGATGCCGTCGACGGAAAATTTCACGATGTCAGGCTCTTCAGTCTCGAGCCCAAACGTCGCCGTGATCGCATGCAGAGGCCGCACCCAGCTCAGCGCGCCAGACCGCGCCGAGCGCTCGCCCCAACGCATCGATTTGGGCCATGGGAAGGTGCGGATGATCACGGGAATGATTTCGGCGAGCACATCCAGCGTGGCGCGGCCGGGCTTTTCGATCAGTGCAACATAGAAATCGCCCCTCTTCGGGTCGCGCTGGATTTTTGCCTCGTCGATCGAAGCAAGGCCGGTGGCTTTCAAAAACCCCTGGATTGCGGCGTCAGGTCCGCCGACGCGCGGCCCCCGGCGCTCTTCCCTCAAATCGGACTGCCGCGCGGGAATGCCGTGCACCGTCAGCGTCAAGCGGCGTGGCGTCGCGAACGCCTTGGCGCCTTCATAGACCAGCCCCTCGGCGACGAGCTTGTCGGTCACCATGCGGCGCAGATCGTCGGCCGCCTTCGCCTGCATGCGCGCGGGGATT
>JBJMTR010000026.1:0-8821 GCA_045811565.1 Bradyrhizobium sp. | reverse complement strand
GGCGATGGATGGCCAACCGGTGGACCTGATCTTCCTGCTGCTGGCACCGGAAGGCGCCGGCGCAGATCACCTGAAAGCGCTGGCGCGGATCGCGCGGCTGCTGCGCGACCAGGACGTCGCCAAGAAGCTGCGTGCCTCCCGCGACGCCCAGGCGATCTACTCAGTGCTCGCGCTGCCGCCGGCGAGTGCGGCCTGATCGCGGTGCTAGCGCTTCGGCGGGCATTGAATATTCCACAAGGCGATCGAACAAAAAATACGCGGGCCGCCCTCGACGATCTCAAGGACATGCCCGCGTATTCAAACTCGCGGTTCGTCGCGTTCAGCTAGCCAGCGTCGATAACACCGGCGTCAGTGAACGCTGACGGCCTGCAGCTCGTTGCTCCAGGCATTGGCGATCGCGGCTTCCCGGCTGTCGGTCAGCATGATCGGCGTACCATCGGCGGCGTGCAGGGCGAAAAGCTTTAGTCCTGGCGCGATGCTCGGCGCTTGGGGAAAGAGTCCCGGCACGTCCTCGGAACGGATCTGTTTCACGTAGGCGATGTGGCCCTCGCCCAGATGGGCCAGAGCCTCAACCGAAACCTTTTCAGGTTCGTACGTCATACTCACTTCACTCATGGTCTCGACTCCTCTGTCGAATAAGCGGTCGAGTCCGCTCCTCGTTCCATTATTCGTGTTCATTGATAGCAATTGTCTTAACGGCCCTTTCAGGTTCCGGCCTGGCAAGGTCGATCGACAACAGCCCGTTTTTCATATCCGCGCCCAGCACCTGCATCCCCTCCGCCAGCACGAAGGTGCGCTGGAAGTGGCGCGCGGCGATGCCGCGATGGATGTATTGCCGAGCCTTGTCGTCGTGCTGGCGGCCCCTGATCACGAGCTGGTTTTCCTCAGTGGTTACATCGAGTTGGTCGCGGGTAAATCCCGCCACCGCCAGCGTGATGCGCAGCCGTTCGGGTTGGCCGTTGCTGCGATCGCACCGCTCGATGTTGTAAGGAGGATAGCCGTCGGCGCCTTTGACGACTCGATCGAGCGCACGCTCGATTTCGTCGAACCCAAGCAGGAACGGACTGGACAACGAAGGAACACGAGACATTACAAAGTCCTCTCGAAGCGACTTTGAGGGGCCCTTGCGGCACCCCATGCAACCGGCCGGCGGTCTTGCCCTCCGGTTATCAAGCAATATGGGGCTGATCTGGAGCCGGTTCAAGCACCTCTGGAACCAGCGTTAATCGACTGGGGGACCTATCCACTGTCATTCCTGGCGCACCAGTGAAGCGAAACGGCTTTGATATGCAATTGCACATCAGACGCGTCCATAACCACCATCGGGAGTATGGATTGCGGGCCTGCGCCGTGGAGCACTCCGAAATGACGAAGGCGGCTAAAAATTGATCCGCTGGCGCCCGTCAGCGGTAAATAGATGCAGTTTGCTGCGAGGGGCGACCGCCCGGATTCGCTCGCCAATGGCGGGCCCGACCGCGCCGGGGATGCGGACGATCACCTCGCCCGGCGGCAATTCCCCGGGATTGGCGGCCACGCCCTGCTCCTCGCGCTGGCGGGTGCCATAGACGAAGGTTTCGGCGCCGACGCGTTCGATCGCTTCCACCGTGAGGCCGAGCGCAACGCCGCCATCGACGCTGTCAGTCGAAATCACAAAGTCTTCGGGCCGGATTCCCAGAATGCCGGCCTCGCCGGCGCTGATATCGCCGGCCAACTGCGATTTGATCTCGTCGGAGCGCAGTTGCATCAGATTCATCGGCGGCGCGCCGATGAAGGAGGCGACGAACGTGGTGGCAGGCTTCTGGTAAATCTCGAGCGGATTGCCGATCTGCTCGATTTGCCCGCCGTTCATCACGACCAGGATATCGGCGAGCGTCATCGCCTCGAGCTGGTCATGGGTGACGTAGATCGACGTGGTGTTCAGCCGGCGCTGCAATTTTCGGATTTCGACGCGCATCGCAATGCGCAGCTTGGCGTCGAGGTTCGACAAGGGCTCGTCGAACAGAAATACCTTTGGCTGCCGCACGATCGCGCGGCCCATCGCCACGCGCTGGCGCTGGCCGCCGGACAATTGCCGCGGCTTGCGGTCGAGCATCGCGCCAAGCTCGAGAATGCGCGCCGCTTCCTTCACGCGGGTATCGATCTCGGGCTCTTTCATACCGCGATTGCGCAGGCCATAGGCCATATTGTTGTAGACGCTCATATGCGGGTATAGCGCGTAGTTCTGGAACACCATCGCGATATCGCGCTGGGCGGGCTCGATCTGATTGACGATGCGTCCGCCGATATCGATCTCGCCGCTTGTGATGGTTTCGAGTCCCGCGACCATGCGCAGCAGCGTGGACTTGCCGCAGCCGGAAGGGCCGACCAGGACACAGAACTGGCCGTCGCCGACATCGAAGTCGATGCCCTTGATGGCCTCGAAGCCGCCGGCATAGGTCTTGCGAACATGGCGGAGGGTCACGTTGGCCATGGAGTCACTTTTCTGTCTCAACCAGCCCGCGCACGAACAGGCGTTGCATGAATACCACCACCGCGACCGGCGGTAGCATGGCGAGAATGGCGGTCGCCATCGCCAGCTGCCACTCGGCCAGTTCGTCCGTCGTGGTCAGCATTTTCTTGATGCCGGTAACAATGGTCTGCATCGAATCCTGCGTGGTGATCAAAAGCGGCCACAGATACTGATTCCAGCCATAGATGAACTGGATCACGAACAAGGCAGCGATCGTCGTGACCGACAGCGGCAGCAAGGTATCCCAAAAGAAGCGGAAGGGCCCGGCGCCGTCGATTCGCGAGGCTTCCAGCAGCTCCTCCGGCACCGTCATGAAGAACTGCCGGAACAACAGCGTGCCGGTGGCCGACGCAATGAGAGGCAGGATCAGCCCGGCATAAGTGTCGAGCATGTGCAGGTCGGCGACCACCTTGTAGGTCGGATAGATGCGGACTTCGACCGGCAGCATCAGCGTGATGAAGATGATCCAGAACGCGGTCTTGCGGAACGGAAAGCGGAAATACACCACCGCGTAGGCAGAGAGGATCGAGATGAAGATCTTGCCCAGCGCGATGCCGATCGCGGAGATGAACGAATTCATCAGCATGTGGCCGACCGGCTCGCGGCTGGTGCGCGATCCCCCGACGAACACGGCTCGGTAGTAATTGTCCAGCGTGTGGCCACCGGGCGAAAGCGGCATGTTGCCGCCGACCACGGTCGCGGCGTCATGGGTGGAGGCGATCAGCGCCAAATAGACCGGAAAGGCGACCAGGAAGACGCCGAGCGTCAGGATCGCATAAGCGATGATGTCGTTCAGCGGGCGGTGCTCGACCATCAGTACTGCACCTTGCGCTCAACGTAACGGAACTGGATTGCGGTCAGCGCGATCACGATGATCATCAGCACCACCGATTGCGCGGCCGAGCCGCCGAGGTCGCCGCCGAGCCTGCCGTCGGCAAACACCTTGTAGACCATGGTGGTGGTGGCGCCGGCCGGTCCGCCGCCGGTAACCGCGTCGATGATGCCAAACGTGTCGAAGAAGACGTAGACGACGTTGACGACCAGGAGGAAGAAGGTCGTCGGCGACAGCAGCGGAAAGATGATCGTCCAGAACCGCCGCATCGGGCCGGCGCCGTCGATCGCGCCAGCCTCGAGGACGCTCTTCGGGATCGACTGCAGCCCTGCCAGGAAGAACAGGAAGTTGTAGGAAATCTGCTTCCACACCGCCGCCATCACGACGAGGGTCATGGCGTGTTTACCGTTCAACAGCGGATTCCAGTCAAACTCCATCCAGCGCAGCGGCCGCGCCAGGGTGCCGAGCGAGGGATGAAACATGAATATCCACAGCACGCCGGCGACCGCGGGCGCAACAGCATAGGGCCAGATCATCAGGGTCTTGTAGGCACCGGCGGCCTTCAAACTCTTGTCGGCTTGCGTTGCGAACAACAGCGCGATCGCCAGCGACAGCGCCGCGACCAGCGATGAGAACACGATCGTCGTCAGCATCGACTTGTAATATTCGGGCTGGGCGAACAGCGCCTGGTAATTTTCCATACCGATGAATTCGGAGGTCAGCCCGAAAGCGTCCTCGCGCAGGAAGGATTGCCAGACCGCCTGGCTTGCCGGCCAGTAGAAAAATACGAATGTAATGATGAGCTGCGGCACCAGCAGCAGATAGGGCAGCAGCTTGTTGCTAAAGAAGACCGACTTTTCCATCAAGGCGCGCTGTGTGATGCGAGAGAGGCTCCCCCTCGGGGAGAGAGGGAGCCTTGATCGATATTATTTTGCGGTCTTTTCAAACTGCCGCAACATCGCATTGCCGCGCGCGACCGCTGCATCGAGTGCTTCCTTGGCGGTCTTTTGCCCGGCGAGCGCGGCCTCGATTTCCTCGGCCCAGAGGTCGCGCATCTGCACCATGTTGCCAAAGCGCAGGCCGCGCGAGTTTTCAGTCGGCTCCTTGTTGGTGAGCTCCTTCAGCGGCGTCTGCAGCGTCGGATTTTTCTCATAGAAACCGTCCTTCACGGTCTTTTCGTAGGCCGCCTTGGTGATCGGCAGATAGCCGGATTCCTGATGCAGCTTGGCCTGGCGGTTGGTGTCGGACAGGAACGCGAAGAACTTGGCGACGCCTTTGTACTCTTCGGGTTTCTTGCCGCCCATCACCCACAGCGACGCACCGCCGATGATCGAATTTTGCGGCGCGCCCGCAACATCCGGATAATAGGGCATCGGCGCCGAGGTGAAGTCGAACTTGGCGGTGCTCTTCGCGGTCGCATAATAACCTGACGAGGTCAGGAAGATCGCGCATTCGCCTGAGCCGAAACGGCTTTCGCCGGCGTTGGCGCGGCCGCCATAATCGTAGGTCTTGTCCTTCTGCAGATCGATCAGGTTCTGCAGATGCTTCACATGCAGCGGCGAGTTGAATTGCAGCACGGTGTCGAAGCCGTCGAGCCCGTTGGCCTTGCTGCCGATCGGCACGTTGTGCCAGGCGGAGAATTGCTCGATATGCGCCCAGGTCGCCCAGGCGTTGGAGAAGCCGCAGGTGTTGTGGCCCGCCGCCTTCAGCTTCTTGGCCGCATCGAACACTTCCGGCCATGTCTTTGGAATTTGAGCGACGCCGGCCTTCTTCAATTCGTCCTTGTTGATCCACATCACCATGGAGGAGGAATTAAAGGGAAACGACAGCATGTCGCCCTTTGAGGTCGAATAGTAGCCGGTGATGGCCGGCAGATAGGCCTTGGGGTCGAACGGCTCGCCGGCGTCCTTCATCAGCTGGTAGACCGGCTTGATGGCGCCGGTCGCGCTCATCATCGTAGCGGTGCCGACTTCGAACACCTGAATGATGTGCGGCGCGTTGCCAGCACGAAACGCGGCGATGCCGGCGTTCATGGTATCGGGATAGCTGCCCTTGAAGGACGGAACGATCTTGTAGTCGGACTGGCTGGCGTTGAACTCCTCGGCGAGCTTGTTGACGATCTCGTTGTTGCCGCCGGTCATGGCGTGCCACCACTGGATATCGATCACCGCATGCGCAGGCGACGCGCCGAATGCCAGCGTGACCGCGACTGCCGCAGCCGCGCCGAATTGTCGAAAAGCCATCCAAATTCCTCCCGTTGACCGTCATCGTCGTTTATTGCGCTAGCAGCGCGGGATGACGTGCAAATGAACGTATAAACGAAAGCGATGGTACGGTGGAAGCCGAGTCGAAGGGAAGCGGTAAAAAAGACGAAGGGCGACGCAACAAGCTCGGTCGCCCTGCGAATAGGGCCCATAAACCACCGCGGCGTTCAGCAATCGCGAAGGGAACTGCCGCCCGCCCAAATTTAGGCCGCGCCACGGGGCTTGCTACTTTCGCAGGGGACACCTGGCGATTAGCGCGTCCGTTCGGGGCCGCAGACCACGCCCTTGGCTACCAAAGCCTCGATCTCCCTCTTGGAATAGCCGAACTCGCCGAGCACCTCGGCCGAGTGCTGGCTGAATTTCGGCGGCGTGCGGCGCAGGCTGGGCTTGGTCCGCTCCAGCCGGATCGGCGAGGCGACGCCCTTGTACCATTCTTTGCTGACGATATCGCCGCGATGCAGGGTATGCGGATTGGTGAGCGCCTGGTCGATCCTTTGCACCGGGCCTGCCGGCAGCCCGGCCGCGAGCAGGCGGTTGCAGAGCGGCTCGGCGTCGTGCTGGGAAAACACCGCGGCCAGCTCTTCGCGCAGCGCGTCGCGGTTGGCGATCCGGTCCTTGTTGCGGGCAAACCGCGGATCGGTGCCGAGTTCGGGCTTGCCGATCTCCTTGGCCAGCTTGCGGAAGGTGCCGTCATTGCCGACCCCGATGAAGATGTTGTCGGTGCGTGTCGGGAAGATCGCGTATGGCACGAGATTGGGATGCTCATTGCCGGTAAGCTGCGGCGGCTTGCCGTGCATGAAGTAATTCGCGGTGTGCGGATGCATGATGGCAAGGCCGGTCTCATACAGCGTGGTTTCGAGAAACTGGCCAAGGCCCGAGCGCTGCCGCTCCGACAGCGCCATCAAAATACCGATCGCCGCATAAAGCCCGGTGGTGATATCGACCAGCGGCACGCCGATCCGCATCGGCCCGCTCTCCGGCGAACCGGTCGCCGCGATCATGCCGGTCATCGCCTGAATGATCGCGTCATACCCGGGATTGCCGCCGCGCGGGCCATCGCCGCCGAAGCCGGATATCCGGCAGTGCACGAGCTTTGGGAATTTCGCGCGCAGCACGTCGTTGCCGATGCCCCACTTGTCGAGCGTGCCCGGCTTGAAATTCTCAATCAGGACGTCGGCGCCCTCGAGCATCTTCATCAGCACCGCCCGGCCGCCTTCGGAGGCGAGGTCCAGCCCGATCGAGCGCTTGTTGCGGTTGATGCCGACGAAATAAGCCGCATCCTCCTCGTGGAACGGAGGGCCCCAGTCGCGGACCTCGTCGCCGGCGGGCGGCTCGACCTTGATGACGTCGGCGCCGTGGTCGGCAAGGATCTGCGTGCAATAGGGGCCGCCGAGCACGCGCGTGAGATCGATCACGCGCAGCCCGGTCATCGCGCCGGAAGCGGCTTCTGAACTCATGGAAAGAACCTTCGCTCAAACAGGAATCCGAATCGAATTCCTGAGCTAGCGGGGTTCAGGCGCGGCGGCAATGGCTTGGCGCGCGGAGGCGCATGAATGGCCGACGACCGCCGCGGGACCATTCATACAGGATCACTACACCACGGTCAGGCGCACATCCACGTTGCCGCGGGTAGCATTGGAATAGGGACATACCTGGTGCGCCTTCTCCACCAGTGCCTCGGCATCGGCGCGGGGAACGCCGGGCAGCGAGACGGCCAGATCGATATCAAGGCCGAAGCCTCCGGCCGAGCGCGGTCCAATGCCGACGGTCGAGGTCACCGCGGCGTCCGCAGGCACTTTCGGGCCGCCCTGGGAAGCCACGAACTTCATGGCGCCGATGAAGCACGCGGCGTAACCGGCCGCGAACAGCTGCTCGGGATTGTTGCCGGGGCCACCGCTTCCGCCAAGTTCCTTCGGGGTGGTAAGTTTGACATCGAGCGCGCCATCTGACGTCGCGGCGTGGCCGTCCCGACCCCCGGTTGCTTTGGCGCTGGTCTTGTAAAGCACATTCACCGACATGTTCGGTCTCCCTGGCTGCGGTTTTGACGCCAACTATATTGCAAGCGATTAGATCGCGCGCAATATAAAAGTGTATGACATCACCTTTAATTGTTCGCAATTGAATGCCGGGACGTCTCGGCCCACAATGTTCCGCAGGTACTGGGCAGCTAGCGAGATTACGGATGGCGAAGAAACATGCGGCGGACTTGCCGCTTATGCTCAGCAGTCAACTCTGCTTCGCGATCTATTCGACCGCGCACGCGTTCAACCGCGTCTATAAGCCGTTGCTCGACAAGCTCGGCCTCACCTACCCGCAATATCTGGTGATGCTGGTGCTGTGGGAGCGCGACGGCGTGCCGCTCAAGGATATCAGCGAACGTCTATTTCTGGACTCGGGCACGTTGACGCCGCTGCTCAAGCGGCTGGAGGCCACGGGACTCGTCAAGCGCACGCGCAGCACCGAAGACGAGCGCCAGGTGCTGATTGCGCTGACAGCGCAAGGTCAGGCGCTGAAGGAAAGGGCCAGGGCCGTGCCGCAGGCAATCCTCGCAGCCTCGGCATGCTCTCTCGTCGAATTATCGGCGATGAAAAAGGATTTGATTGCGCTGCGCGACCAGCTGAATGCGGTGGTGGGGGAGTAGGGGAGTAAATCGTTTCAGAATCGTTTTTTCGCGAAGGCTCGGCCGGAGTGAGATTTGAGATATTTCTCGAAGGCCAGCGCTTTGTACTTGTCCGGAAAGGCGCAGTACCAAACTAGCTCCCAAGGCTTGAATTTGGCGGTGTGCGTGGACCTGCCGGCATTATGTTCCGGTATGCGCCGTTTCAAATCTGCGGTCGCACCGATGTATTCTTCTTCTGGAAAACCAACGCTGCGGATGATGTAGACGTACCACATCGGTCCTCACGCACCTGCGGCGAGTTTAACGGCGACGAGGCCATCACGTGGCTGCGCCACGCGAAGCCCGAAGGGCTCGCCTGACCGCCAATGGTGAAGGAAACCTGCGGCGTCCGCCAGCCCGTCTTCGCCCGTTGGGCTTCGCCGGGCACCACGCTTCACCCTTCGGGCATCACGTGGCTGCGCCACGCGAAGCCCGAAGGGCGAAGCGTGGTGGAGCCAGGCGGGATCGAACCGCCGACCTCTTGCATGCCATGCAAGCGCTCTCCCAGCTGAGCTATGGCCCCTTTAAGGGCCCGCGCGTCTCGACCGACTCGCGGG
>JBJMTR010000025.1:0-12776 GCA_045811565.1 Bradyrhizobium sp. | reverse complement strand
AGCTATGACGCCAACAATGCCTTTCTCAATCTGCTGTTGAGCTTCGCCGCTCCAGGCGGCTCCTCCGCCGGTCCAGCCGGCCTCAATGGCAATCAGCAGAATGTCGGCAACGCGCTGACGAACTTCTTCAACGCGACCGGCGGTATTCCGCTGGTGTTCGGCGCGCTGACCCCGGCGGGACTCACGCAAGCCTCGGGCGAAGCGGCGACCGGTTCGCAGCAGACCACCTTCGATGCGATGACGCAGTTTTTGGGCGTGCTGACCGATCCGTTCACGGCCGGGCGAGACGGTACGGCTGCATCGGCGTCAGCCGGAGCTTCGCAGTTCGCCGATGAAGGCGATGCGGCGAATGGCAAGCCACGCCGGCAGAACGAGCGCGACGCCTACGGCATGATCGCCAAGGCGGCGCCGCGCGCGCTGTTCTTCGACCCGCGCTGGAGCGTGTGGGCGGCAGGCTTTGGCGGCTCGCAAACCACCGACGGCAACGCGACGCTGGGATCGAACACCGCGACCAGCCGCGTCTTCGGTACCGCTGTCGGCGCCGACTATCGCTTCTCGCCATTCACGCTGGCGGGTTTTGCGCTGGCCGGCGGCGGCACGAATTTTTCGATTGCGAATGGATTGGGTTCCGGACGCTCCGACCTGTTCCAGGCGGGAGCGTTTATCCGTCATACCGTCGGCCCGGCCTACCTCTCCGCGGCGCTGGCTTACGGCTGGCAGGACATCACCACCGACCGCACCCTGACCATCGCCGGCGTCGATCAGTTGCGGGCGAAGTTCAACGCCAATGCGTTCTCGGGCCGCGTCGAAGGCGGTTACCGCTTCGTGACGCCGTGGATGGGGGTCACGCCTTACGCCGCCGGACAGTTCACCACGTTTGAGCTTCCGAACTACGCCGAGGCGACAGTGTCCGGCGGCAATACGTTCGCTTTAAGTTACACCGGGAAGGACGTCACCGCTTCGCGCTCGGAGCTTGGACTTCGCACCGACAAATCATATGCCATGCAGGACGCGATCCTGACCCTGCGCAGCCGTTTCGCCTGGGCGCATGATTTCAACACCGACCACAATGTCGCCGCGACCTTCCAGACGCTGCCGGGGGCGTCGTTTGTCGTGAATGGCGCGGCGCCGGCGCATGATGCCGCGCTCACCACCGCCTCCGCCGAGATGAAATGGCGCAACGGCTTCTCGCTCGGCGCGGCCTTCGAGGGCGAGTTCTCAAACGTCACGCACTCTTACGCCGGCAAGGGCATCGCGCGGTATCAATGGTAGGACGCGCTGGAGAAGGCGGCGGCCGGCAGCTTCATGTTCGTCGAGAACGGTGAGGCGTCGTTCCGCGATACGGTCACCGCAATCGGTGGGACTTGGCTCGGCGAAGCGATGGCCAATCCAGGATGCGATTGCGGAATGGGGATACGAGCGTGCGGTCTACGCGTTGGGCTCAAAAATAGTCGGGTGCGGGGCTGCCGCGCCCGTGCATCGGGCTGGACGCCTCTCCACGCGTCTGTCCTGGATTGGATCGCGCGGAAGCTGCCGGGAACCGCGGGCTTTGGCCAAGGCGCCAACGCCTGAGACGGCTCAGAGCCGTCGGGATGGGGTAAAGGGAACCAGGGATCCTCTTGCAAATCGAGCAAATCTCGCCCATCTATTGATTATCGAGTTTCGGCCGAATGACTTGGCCTCGCCGCAATTAGCGCGCTTGACTGACGATCCTCCCTCCAGATCTCGAAAACAGCCAACTGCGTTTGCGCGCGGTTTAAATACCTACTTACCAAAGGACGATCTCCCATGACTACGGGAACTGTAAAGTGGTTTAACAACCAAAAAGGTTTCGGATTCATTCAACCGGACCAAGGCAATCAGGACGTCTTCGTTCACATCAGCGCCGTCGAACGCGCGGGCCTGAGCACCCTCAACGAGGGTCAGAAGGTCTCTTTTGATGTTGTCGCGGACCGCAGAACCGGCAAATCCGCCGCGGATAATCTGCGCGCCGTGTAAGCGATCGCGAAACTTGCCAAAGCCGCTTTGACCACGGATGTACTGGCAAAGCCTCTGGTTCAGAACCCTGCGGTGTGGTCCGCCAGCCGCAGGGTTTTTTCGCGTTCAGCGGATTTGAGCTCTGCTTGAACGAAATTCTTCACGCGCCGTCCATAGCTTGGCCTTGCAAATATGTCGCCCAATATCGCTGCTGCTGATGAACACGACGATATCATCTATCCCTCCGCCCTGCCGTTCCTTTTAGTCCATCTCGGTTGTCTTTCGGCAATCTGGTCGGGCGTAACGTGGCAGGCAATCGCAATATGCGTGTCGCTGTACTGTTTACGGATGTTTGCGATCGGGGCAGGGTATCATCGATATTTCTCGCATCGGGCCTATGCGACCAGCCGGGTATTTCAATTTATTCTTGCGTTCCTCGCGCAAAGCAGCGCCCAAAAGAGCGTTCTGTGGTGGGCTGCCAAACATCGGCACCACCATCTGCATTCCGATACTGAACGGGACGTCCATTCACCCCGTCATAAGGGCTTCCTGTACAGCCATATCGGCTGGGTTTTCGCCCGGCAGCACGATGCGACCGATCTCGTGAAAGTCGGCGATTTCGCATCCTATCCCGAGCTGATGTGGCTGCATAAGCTGGAAATCCTGCCTGCCGCGGCTGTTGCGGTTCTCTGCTTTGTCTTGGCAGGGTGGTCCGGCCTGGTCGTCGGGTTCTTGTGGAGCACGGTGCTGCTCTATCACGCAACGTTCTGCATCAACTCTCTCGCCCACGTCCATGGACGTAAGCGGTACGTCACCGGTGATGAGTCCCGCAACAACTGGTTGCTGGCGCTCTTCACGCTGGGGGAGGGCTGGCACAACAATCATCACGCCTACCAGAGCAGTGTCCGGCAGGGCTTCCGCTGGTGGGAAATTGACGTGACCTATTATATCTTGAAGGGATTATCCTGGCTCGGGATCGTCTGGGGTTTAAAGGCACCGCCTGAACAGGTGCTACGCAATGAGCAGCCGCTCGGGTCGCGGGTCATCGGTCGAGCAGCCCGCGAGCTCGCCGGCCGGTTCGATTCTCAACGAATTGCCCGCGCCATCTCATCCACGCTAAGCAAAGCCGAACTGGCCGCCGTGCAACTGTCCGCGTTGCATGAGGCACTGGGTCACCAACACAAGCTGCCGACCCGCGACCAGTTTTTGGCCGAGGCAAAAGCCATTTTCGCGCGAACCAGTTCGCTCAACGAAATCGTCGACCATGCCTACCAGTACTTTCTCGCATCGGTTCGCTCGCAGCTGATCGCAACCGTCTGAGACGTCGGCACGGCCAGACTCGGGCTGATGGGGCTGATGGGCTGTAGACGGCCTCAGTCGCGCGCCTGATCCGAGATCAGATCAGGCGGCCAGCGCGTCCGCGTTCACCTCGCCCTTGGCGATATCGGTCAGAAGTGCATCGGCCTGCACTTCTTCCTCCATGCTCTCGTGCAACATTCTCTGGTCGTCGCGGAACTCCAATTGGCCGGCGAGGGCGGCTGCGGAGCCGTAGGCGGCAATCTCGTAATGTTCGAGTTTTTGGACGGAGGCGATGAGACCCGCATCGCGAAGGTCATCTCCCTTCAACATGGTGAGCATCTTCTTTGTTTCATTGATGAGGGCCTGCATGGCCTGGTCGGTGTGCGCGGTCGGATTCGCGCCATGTTTCCGGAGAATGGACATAAGGCGGTCCTTCTGCGCCCCGGTTTCCGCGTGATGATCAATCAACGCATCCTTTAGCGCCGGGTGCGAAGCGGCTGCCGCCATGCGTAGCAATGCGTCAGCGAGTTGCGCCTCGACACTGACCAGCTCCTGTAGTTCCGCGAGATACATGTCCTTGAAATTGCTGATTTCCATGGCGATAGCCCTTTCGTTCACGACAGGTGCGCACGAAATTTCCCGGAGAGAGGGACACCTTGTTCGTTCGTTAAGGAACCAGGATGAGCCCGGCGTTTGTCGCTTTCCTGCTCGCCCCGATCCTTTCTCAACGTGGCGATCGCTCTCCTGGTTCCGACGAAGAAGGTACGGCGCTACAGCGCTTCTTGTGCAAAGGTCGTTCCCATGACGCAGTGGTACTTCGTTTGGGTCGAAAGTGCGCGCGGACCGATGCCGCAGAAGTGGTCTTCGGATGCCCTTTGGGGCCAGCTTCGCCGTCAGGACGTCATTGTGCGCTACGTGCTGACGGATCGCGAGGCGGAACTGTCGCTCGACGAGTTGGCAAAGCTGCATCCCGTCCCTGTGGAATAATTTAGGCGGAACTTTGCGAATTTAATTCCGCCGACAGGTTGAATCGGCAACCACGCACCCAATGTCCCGGACTTCGTTGCCTTCGGCAGCGGAAATGAAGCTTCCGAACCGGCACACCGATGTGCTGAGGGGATGAGCGATCAGAACCCGACGCCCTTGATCGCCCGGATAATCCCGCAAGGAAGCAGCCGCGTGCGGGTTTTGGTTGTCGCGCGGTCAACCCTCCAATCCAAAGGAGCGAGAGATATGAAACTGAACTCAGCCCAGGTAGAACGCGCCTTGAGCCAATTCGAGGCCCAGGCCCTTCCCGACAACCATCCGGTGGTTCCGCAATTGAACCGTCTGTTCGGGGACCACACCTTCTTCCTCGACAGCAGCGGACTTAACGTGCTGGAGCCTACCAGCGCCTCCGAGGCGGACACCCAGGTCGGCACAATTGTAAACCTGGCTTATTGGAGCGACGAAAACCTGACGAATTTGACGCCTCACGAACCCGAGCCGACCGGCGTTATCGTTAGCCTCGAATCCAAACACTGAACGTCGCCTCCAGCGGCTGATCGAAAAAGGGCCCGGTCACCACCCGCGGCCGGGTTCGCTCGACGTCACAATGAACAGCCCGCCTTTGGTGGGCTTTTCGTTTTGCGGTACTTGTCGCTCAAGCGGAGTGACAGCCCATGGCCTTCTGGACGTGTGAACAATGCGGTGCCCAGTTTCCCGAAAGCGATCGGCCGCCAGCCTCGTGCGCGATCTGCGAAGACGAGCGGCAGTTCGTGAATTGGCGCGGCCAAAGCTGGCTCAGTCGAGAAGAACTGGCGAAACCTTACAAGCTGATCTGGCGTGACGATCTCGGCGTGCCCGGCATCGGCGTCGAGCCGGGTTTCGCGATCGGGCAGCGTGCACTGTTGGTACGGGAGGGCGATGGCTGCGTGCTCTGGGATTGCGTGCCGCTACTGACCCCGGAGGCGGTGGAGCACATCAGGTCGCTTGGAGGCCTGAAGGCGATCGCGGTGTCGCACCCGCACTACTATGGCGCCATTGCCGACTGGAGCGAGGCATTCGGTAACGTCCCGATCTATTTGCACAGCGACGACCGCCGATGGATCACAAGACCGCATCCATCGATCGTGCTGTGGTCCGGAGAAAGCCACCGGCTCTCTGCCGACATGCTGCTGGTTCGTGCCGGCGGGCATTTTGCCGGCGCTACCGTCCTGCATTGGCATGCCGGTGCGGACGGGCGAGGCGCGCTTTTGACCGGCGATGTTGCAACTGTGGCGATGGATCGGCGGCACGTCAGCTTCATGTACAGCTATCCGAATTACATTCCGCTCAATGCCGAATCCGTTCGCGGCATCGCGCGCGCGATCGAGCCGCTCGCATTCGATCGCATTTATGGCGCCTGGTGGGGCCGCAACATCGAAGCCGGCGGCAAGGCAGCGTTCGAGATGTCGGTCCGGCGATACCTCGCTGCTATTTCTGAATAGCCGGTTCGTAAACGGCCGCTTCAGGACAACCTGCGCAAATCACGCCGTAGCGCATCCGGGTTGGCGCCGTCGAGCAGGCGCTCGACCTCGGCGTGGGTGCGTTTCCAGATCGGGACCGCTGAGGCCAGCAACGATTTGCCGGCGCGCGTCAAGTAACAGCAGACGGCTCTGCCGATCCTTGGGATCGACGCGCACGGCGACCAACCCTGTGCGCTGCAATGGCTTGAGCGCGGCGGTCAGCGTCGTGCGGTCCATCGCGAGGACCGCGGCGGTCGATGCGATCGTCGCGGGTTCCTCGCGGTTGAGGGAGGTCAGCAGCGAGAACCGCTCGTTGGTCAGCCCAAGCGGCTCTATATCGGCGCCTCAACCGGCGCGGTCGCGGTCGCCTTCGCGTTCTCGGCCCGGTCGCAGCCGCGGCTGCAGGTGGCTTGAGGGGCTTCCGGACACTTGATCGGCTGGACCGCTGCGCTATATCGACGTTTTCCCTCCTTCATTATCGGGCAAACGCATGACGATTAGCGATACGACAGCCGTGTCCCAGCCGTTCCAGGCCGAGGTCGCCGAGCTCCTGAACCTGATGGTGCATTCGGTCTATTCGGAGACCGATATTTTCCTGCGCGAATTGATCTCGAACGCGTCGGACGCCTGCGACAAGCTGCGCTACGAGGCGATCGCCGCGCCCGATTTGATCGCCGACGGCGCGCCGCCGAAAATCTGGATCAAACCAGACAAGAAGGCGAACACGCTTTCGGTGGTCGACAGCGGCATCGGCATGGACCGCCAAGAGCTGATCGACCATCTCGGCACGATCGCGCGTTCCGGCACCAAATCGTTCCTCTCGCGCCTGACCGAGGCCAGGGACGGCGCTACCTTGATCGGCCAGTTCGGCGTCGGATTTTACTCGGCCTTCATGGTCGCCGAGCGCATACTCGTGATCAGCCGCCGGGCCGGCTCTGATCGGGTCTGGGTCTGGTCATCATCGGGCGGCAGTGGATTTGAGATTGCGCCGGCAAGCGAGGAGGATTCCAAGCGCGTCCTTCGCGGCACCGAGGTCGTGCTGCATCTGAAACAGGACGCGCAAAAATATCTCGAGACCTATGAGATCGAGCGTATCGTCCGCGCCTATTCCGACCACATCCAGTTTCCGATCGAGCTTGTTCCGGAAGAGGGCGAGCCGCGTCAGATCAATTCGGCGAGCGCGCTGTGGCAACGGCCGAAATCGGAACTGACCGCTGAAGACTACAAGCAGGCTTACAAATCGATCGCCGGCGCCTTCGATGATCCCGCGATGACGCTGCACTATCGCGCCGAGGGGCGGCAGTCCTATGCGGTGCTGCTGTTCGCGCCGTCGACCAAGCCGTTCGACCTGTTCGACCAGGCGCGCAAGGGCAAGGTCAAGCTCTATGTCCGCCGCGTCTTCATCGCCGACGACGCCGATCTGTTGCCGGCGTATTTGCGCTTTATCCGCGGCGTGATCGACAGCGAGGACCTGCCGCTGAATATCTCCCGCGAGATGCTGCAGAACAATCCGCAGCTGGTGCAAATCCGCAAAGCCGTCACCGGACGCGTCGTCGGCGAACTGGAAACCCTCGGCGAGAAAGAGCCGGAGGCCTTTGCGAAGATATGGGACGCGTTCGGCCCGGTCCTCAAGGAAGGCATCTGGGAGGATTACGAGCGGCGCGACAAGTTACTGGCGCTGTCGCGCTTCACCACCACGACAGGCGAGAAGCGCTCGCTCAAGCAATATGTCGAAGATCTCAAGCCCAACCAGACCGAGATCTACTACCTCACCGGCGACAGCCTCGATCGGCTGAAGTCGAATCCCAAGCTGGAATCCGCCGGCGCGCGCGGGGTCGAGGTGCTGCTGCTGACCGATCCGGTCGACGCGTTCTGGACCGCGGCGCCGCTCGATTTCGGCGGCAAGCCGCTGAAGTCGCTAAGCCAGGGCGATGTCGATTTCAGCTTGATTCCGCTCTTGGACGGCAAGGCTGAGGACGAGAAGGAAGCGAGCGCTGCGGACGAGGCCGCGACCATCGCGCTGATCAAGGATGCGTTGGGCGATCGTGTCTCCGACGTGCGGGCGTCGCAGCGGCTGACATCAAGCGCGTCATGCCTGGTGGCCGGCGGTGCCGGGCGCGACCGCGCGCTCGAGCGGCTGCTGGCACAGCAGAACCGCGGCGCGGTTACAAAACCGATCCTCGAAATCAACATGCGGCATCCGCTGGTCGGCGCGATTGCCAGCGAAAAGGACGCGGGCAGGGACCTCTCGCTGCTCCTGCTGGAGCAGGCGCAAATCCTCGACGGCGAGCTGCCGGAAGATCCGGCCGCGTTCGCGACCCGGCTCAATCAGCTGGTGTTGCGTGGACTTAAGCCATAGCTGGGTCGGCTGAACCCGAATACAGAGCTGCCCGTATCTGCTGGAGCATGGACCGGAAAAGCGGGTACCGGCTTTCGCTCGCGACAAACGCAAAGCGTAGCGCGGAGATCATGCTCAAACAAAAGGCTAGAGCGGGATGACGATTCGAAGGAAAGTCTCACGCTCACCGTCCTTCAGAAGCGAGTGACGCAGCGATGACCACGGCAGGCGGTAGTGATATATTCTACGGCGGCATTCCGGTCTTTCGCGGCTTTGGCAGCCTGATGGACCCGGCGCTGTATTCGCCGTTGCCGGACGACTGGGCGGTCGGCGTCGCCGACATCGTGGAATCGACCAGCGCGATCGCGGCGCAGCGCTACAAGGCGGTCAACATGGCCGGCGCCGCCGTGATCGCCGCGGTCACCAATGCGCTGGAGGGACGCGAATTTCCGTTCGTGTTCGGCGGCGATGGCGCGAGCTTTGCGGTGTCGCCCGAAGACTTCGATCGCGCGCGCGAGGCGCTGGCGGCGACCGCGAACTGGGTCAAGGACGATCTCGATCTTGTGATGCGGGTGGCGCTGGTGCCGGTTACAACAATCCGCGCGCATGGCCTTGACGTCCGCGTCGCCCGGTTCGGCCCATCGGATAATCTGTCTTACGCAATGTTTTCCGGCGGCGGGCTCGGCTGGGCGGAAGCCGCGATGAAGCGCGGCGAGTTTGCGGTGTCGCCGGCGCCGCCGGGCACGCAGCCTGATTTGTCGGGGCTGTCGTGCCGTTTCGAAGAAATCCCGTCGGCACGCGGCCTCATTCTTTCGGTGCTGGTGGTGCCAGTGCGGGGCGCCGATCCGCCCGCATTCCGCAAGCTGATCGAAGACGTCATCGGTCTCGTCGAACGCAGTCCGGATGCAGGACGGCCGGTGCCCTCGGGCGGACCGCCGCTGCGCTGGCCGCCGGCGGGCGTGGAATATGAGGCGCGTGCCGCGCGCGGAGGCTCGTTGTTCAGGCGGCGCGGCATCGTGCTCGCCACTACGCTGTGGGCCTACATGGTGATGCGCCTCGGCATCAAGGTCGGCAATTTCGTGCCCAAGACCTATGTGCAGCAGGTGGTGGAGAATTCCGACTTCCGCAAATATGACGATGGATTGCGGATGATCCTCGATTGCGCGGAAGAGCTTGAGCGCGCGCTCACTGAACGCCTCGCTGCCGCCGCGTCAAATGGAATCGTGCGCTACGGGTTGCACCGGCAGGATGCCGCAATGATGACCTGCTTCACGCCATCCGTGATGCGCAGCGACCATGTGCATTTCATCGATGGCGCGCGCGGCGGCTACGCTTCGGCGGCCACCGCGATGAAGGCAATGCCGGTTGAAGTCACTCCTGTTTGACGCGTTTCTGTACGCGAACCGGCGCCCACTTCGCTTGAAAGCTGCATATCGTCGCCCGACGGGTGTCCAGGTCTCGCCGCCGCAGAGCGCGCCGACTTTCGCGCGATCATTTGCCCCAGCGGGTGACGAGAACGGACAAGGCTGTGCCGAGGCCGAACATGACCATCGCCACGCCGACCAGCGCAAACAAGCTCCAGGCCGGCGCGCCTGACGACGCCAGCCACCACCCGCCCAGGCCGACTAGCAGCAAGCGGCCGGTGCCGGCGAGCACGGGACCACCGACCTTCGCCGCGCCTTGCGAGGAGAAATACAGGCACACACCGATGCCGAAGAAGCCGAAGGCGGGACCCGCGAGAGCGAAATAGGAGTACGCCGCCGCGGTCACGCCGGGATCGCTGGTGAACAGCGCCACCCACAGTTTTGGATCGACCGCCACGATCAGACCGATCAGGCCCAGGGTGAGGCCGGCCGCCGCGGCGGCGGTCCATGCGACCTGCCGCGCGCGCGTCACGAGACCGGCGCCAATTGCCATACCGACCATCGGCACGGAAGCGACACCGAATGCAAACGCGATTGGGACCAGCAGAAATTCCAGCCGCGAGCCCATGCCATAGCCAGCCAGCGTCTCGGTGCCGAAGCCTGCCAGGATCTTGGTGAAGATCAGGATGGTAAGCACGGTCTGCAGCGGCGACAGGCAGGAGATCGCGCCGACCTTGAGGATGTCCACGAACATATCGCGCTGAAACCTGAACGGCGAAAAATCCAGCGTCAGCCGGCTGCGACCGCTAACGAGATACCATGCCAGAAACATCGCACCCAGCGTGAAGGCGATGAGTTGTCCGGCAGCGACCCCGCGCATGCCGAACTGCGGCAAGCCGAAAAGCCCCAGGCCGAACGCGCCGCCGACCGCGATCTGGATGATGGCGATGCCGATCAGTGCGGCCGACGGCACGCGCATGTCGCCGGTGCCGCGCACCACGGAGGCGAGCGTGTTGACCAGCCAGATCGAGACGGCGCCGGAGAACAGGACTTGCGAATAGTGCATGGCCTGTTCGAGCACGCCGCCGCGCCCGCCGAGCAGGAAAAAGAATTCGCGGCCGAAGCTCAGCAGCATCACGGTGAAGAAAAGCCCGGCGCAGATGCCGATCATCGCAGCGTGCAGGGCCAGCGCCGCGGCACGGTCGCGATTGCCGGCGCCGAGCGCGCGGCTGATCGCGGAGGAGATGCCGCCGCCCATCGCGCCAGCCGACATCATCTGCGTCAGCATGACGAAAGGAAACACCAGCGCGATGCCGGCCAGCGGCTCAGTGCCGAGCCGTCCGATATAGGATGTTTCGGCCACCGCAACGAGGGTGCTGCCGAACATCGCGATGGTGTTCGGAAACGCAAGCCTCAAGAGCGTCGGCAGGATCGGCGACGTCAACAAGCTATCGAGCGGAGCGGCCGCAGGACGCATGTCAATTGGGGCATCAATCGTCATGCATCACCGCTGGTCCGGTCTGGAGGTCAATACATTATGGGCAACATATTATTGGGCCGGGCCCGGCGCAAGCTACCCAACCCGGCGCAGGGGTCACCATGGCAGGCCGCATAGGTCGATGGTGCCCTGGCGCGGGGCTCGCCCGATGTCGAACACGAAGGGCGCCATGGCGTCGAAGCGGATTCGTCCGCGCGGCTGTTCGCAATAGACTTCGCCGGTGAAGGGATGCCAGCCGCGCGCCTGGTAGAACGCGAAGTTGTGGGGTTCGCAGAACAGCAACGCGAAGCGGACCGCCTCGTTGGCGCGCATGGTCTGGATCGCGGCGTCGAGCGCGAGGCTCGCATAGCCGCGGCGGCGGCAGTCCTCGCGGGTCATGACGCCGCCGATGCCGCCAATGTGAATCTTGCGCCCATTCCAGGTGACGGTCCGGAAGTAGATGCCGACATGGCAGGCAAGCCCGTCGCTTGACGATTCCTTGGGCGCTTCGATCAGCACTCGGAGCTCGGCGTGGGCCCACACGACATGATTCCACGGCAATTTTTCCATGACGTGGCGCGGCCAAACCGCATCGAATAGCGGCTCGGCCGTTTGCCAGGATGCGTCGCCGTTCAGGACGTCGATTTCGATGCTCATAGCGTTGCCCCAATGGTGCCAATGATCTGTCGTGCGCGCGCCGCAGACGCAGCTACCGAGCACGGCACCTTTCCCGAAAATGATGTTTAACCGCGCTGGAACATTCTATAAGGGGTTCCCGTTTATGTGTCGTCTCCCTCTATTGTTGGACATCACCCCATGACCTTTACGCTTCCCAATCTGCCCTATGCCTATGACGCCCTTGCGCCCCATATGTCCAAGGAAACGCTGGAATATCACCACGACAAGCATCATCAGGCCTACGTCACCAACGGCAACAACGCGATGAAGGGGACCGAATTCGAGGGCAAATCCCTCGAGGAGGTGGTGAAGGGCTCGTTCGGCAAGAATGCCGCCGTCTTCAACAATGCCGGCCAGCATTACAACCACATTCACTTCTGGAGTTGGATGAAGCCGAATGGCGGCGGCAGCAAATTGCCCGGCCGTCTCGAAAAGAAGATCAACGAGGACCTCGGCGGATTCGATAAATTCAAAACCGATTTCGCCGCGGCCGGCGTCGGCCAGTTCGGCTCGGGCTGGTGCTGGCTGTCGGTCAAGAACGGCAAGCTCGAGATCTCCAAGACGCCGAACGGGGAGAACCCGCTGGTGCATGGCGCAACCCCGATCCTCGGCTGCGACGTCTGGGAGCACTCCTACTACATCGATTATCGTAACCGCCGTCCGGATTACCTGAAGGCGTTCCTCGATCATCTGGTGAACTGGGATTACGTCGACGAGCTGTTCTCAAAGGCATGATGCAGCGCTCGTCATTCCGGGGCGATGCAACGCATCGCATGTGCGGTCTGGTCGTTCGGACCATCCCGGAATGACGCGACCGGTCCCATCGAGGAATTTTCCAGGGCGGTGGCTTATGGCTGCCGCCCTTTCGTTGGTGCGTCATTTCACTTGAAGAGCAGGCGTTGCGGTGGCGCATGGGCATCCCTGGGCTACGCATGGATATCCTTCACCTTCCGTTTGCTTCGCTTTTGTGACGGGACTAAGCAGGGGCAGAACTCGTCACTCGCCCGGCCCATCGCCTTGTCAGAACCTCCCGTGAAAGACCCACCGCCGGCCGACGATGCCGCGGAGGCCGAGCCGCGTCCCGGCCGTGTCCGCAAGCCGATCGGCTGGTCGATGATATTTATCGCCGTGCTGGTCGTGGTCAGCGCGAGCCTGGT
>JBJMTR010000024.1:0-4247 GCA_045811565.1 Bradyrhizobium sp. | reverse complement strand
GGTCGCAAGACCGATCGCCAGAATGGCGGCCGCGGCAACTGCGACCGCGGCAACCGCGATTCTGCGGCGCTGGCTCCTGGCTGCTTCCATCGAGGTCACGCGCGCGCCGGCAGCCCGGCAAGCAGCTTGTCGAGGGTGATCGGGTAGTCCCGAACCCGGACTCCGCACGCGTTATAGACCGCATTGGCAATCGAGGCGCCGGCGCCGCAGATTCCGAGTTCGCCGATGCCCTTGCTTTTCAGCGGATTGGACTCATTGTCCAGCTCGGAAAGAAAGATCGCGTCGATCGCCGGAATGTCGGCGTGCACCGGCACGTGGTATTCGGCGAGATCGTGATTGACGAAATAGCCGAAGCGTGGATCGAGCGCTATCGCTTCGTGCAGCGCCGCACCCACCCCGAATACCATTCCGCCGATGGCCTGCGAGCGCGCCGTCTTGGCGTTGAGGACACGGCCGGCGGTGAATACGCCGAGCATGCGCCGCACCCGGACCTCACCGGTATCTTCATCGACGCAGACTTCGGCAAAGTGCGCGCCGTAGGATTGTTGCGAAAAATCCTTGTTGTTGCGGCCGGGCCTGATCTCTCCGTCGGCTTCGACGCCGCCGCCGACAATCTTCGTCAGCGGGACGGATTGCTCTCCAGATTCGACATTGCCATTGGCAAAGCGGGCGGTCTTGGCGTCCATGCCGGCCAGCCGCGCCAGCTTTTCACGCAATGCATCGCAAGCCTCGAATAGTGCCGAGCCCGAGCTGCCTGCGCCCCACGATCCACCCGAACCTGCAGCTTCTGGAAAGTTGGTATCGCCGAGTTCAATCCGCACCCGTTCCGTCGGCAATCCAAGCATCTCGGCCGCGATCTGCGCCAGTATGGTATAGGTGCCGGTGCCGATGTCGGTCATCGCCATCCGCACGGTGGCGGTGCCGTCAGGGCTCAATGCGACGCTGGCTTTGGAGGCCCGAAGCGGGTTGCCGCGCGTCGCCGCGGCCATGCCGATTCCCACCAGCCAGCGTCCGTCACGAAGCTGGCCCGGTTTTGGATTGCGCTTGTCCCATCCAAATCTGCGCGCACCTTCCTGCATGCAGGCGATCAGGTGGCGGCTCGAGTAGGGGATATGCTTTTCCGGGTCCTCGCTCGGCTCGTTTCGAATGCGCAATTCGATCGGATCGAGATTCAACTTCTCGGCAAGTTCGTCCATGGCACATTCAAGCGCCATCAGGCCGACGGCCTCGCCGGGCGCGCGCATTGACGACGCCACCGGAATATCCAGTGGTACAAGACGGTGTCGCGTCAGCCGATTAGGCCCGGCGTAGAGGGTGCGGGTCTGGAGGGCGGCGCCCTCATAAGTTTGCTCGCCGGGCAGATTGCCGGAGAAAACGTCGTGGCCGATCGCGAGGATGCGGCCTTCGCGATCCGTGGCCAGGCGCAGCCGCTGGATCGTGTCGGAGCGGTGCGTCGTGACGTGAAAGATCTGCTGCCGGGTCAGCGCGAGTTTCACCGGTCGCTTGAGCTGCCGCGCGGCGATCGCTGCCAGGATGGCATCGGCATTGACCCAGAGTTTGCCGCCGAAGCCGCCGCCGATGAACGGGCTGATCAGGCGTATGTTTTCAGCAGGAATTTTCAAGGTCGTCGCGATCGCCTGCTGACCCTGGTTAAGCATCTGGTTCGCGGTGTGCAGGATCAGCTTGTCGCCGTCCCACATCGCAAGCGTGGCATGCGGTTCCATCATCGCGTGGCTTTGCAACGGAGTGGTATAGGTCACGTCGAGTTGCACCGGGGCGCCGGCGAATGCGCTTGCGAAATCGCCCACCGTGCTGTCAGCTGCCGACGCATCGCTTGGCGTTGGAACGCGCGCCTCATTGAGGTGGCTACGCAGCGCGTAGTTGCCGTTCGACCGATCGTATTTCACGTTTACGAGGTAAGCCGCCGCCCTGGCCTGCTCAAAACTTTCGGCAACCACGAAGGCAACCGGCTGACCGTAGCGCGTCACTTGGGGCCCGGTGAGCACCGGATGCGCTTCGCGGTGATTACCGGTGCCCTGCGCCGGCGCGTTGCGATGGGTGAGAACCAGCGCAACACCCGGTGCCTTCTCCGCTGCCCGCGTGTCAATCGATCTGATCGTTCCTTTTCCGATCGAGGCTTCGACTACAAAGCCATACAGCACGTTGTCCTGCCGAATTTCATAGGCGTAGCGCGCGCCGCCGCTAACCTTCAATGGGCCGTCCACGCGGTCGAGTGGCTTGCCGACGATGCCCGGTGTATCGAGGACATTGGGACCAACGGGTGAGTTCATTTCCATGCGTTCGCTCCCTCAGGTCCGGGTCATCTCTGCAAGCACGCTGTGCAGCGTGCGCCGCGCCAGCGGCATCTTGAAATCGTTGCCGCCGAACCCGCGTGCGCCTTCGAGAACGGCATCTGCGGCCGAATTGAAGGTGGTGGTGTTCGCAGGCGCGTTGACCAATCTGTGCTCGGCCTGCGCTACCCGCCAGGGCCTATGCGCCAACCCGCCGAAGGCGAGCCGGGCTGAGCGGACCTGGCCGCGCGTGCTATCGACGATTGCGGCGACGGAAACCAGTGCAAAGGCGTAGGAAGCGCGATCGCGGACTTTGCGGTAAATCTGCACGCCCAGCGGCGGCGGCGGCAGTGTCACCGCCGTGATAATTTCGCCCGGCTTGAGCGACGTCTCGATCTCGGGAGTGTTGCCAGGAAGACGATAAAACTCCGCGATCGGAATCACTTTGGTTTCGCCCTGGCGATTGACCGTCTCCACCTTGGCGTCGAGCGCCCGCATCGCCACCGCCATATCGGACGGATGCGTCGCGATGCAGTGCTCGCTGGTGCCCAGGATGGCGTGAATGCGGTTGAAGCCGGCGAGCGCCGCACAGCCGGAGCCGGGGCTGCGCTTGTTGCAGGGTTTTGTGATGTCATAGAAGTAATAGCAGCGGGTTCGCTGCAGCAAATTGCCGCCGGTCGTTGCCTTGTTGCGCAACTGCGCGCTGGCGCCTGCCAGTAATGCGCGGCTCAGCACGCCGTAGCGCTGCCGCACGCGCGGGTCGGCGGCGAGATCGCTGTTGCGAACCAGCGCGCCGATACGTAAGCCCCCATCGGGAGTCTCTTCGATCTTATCGAGCGGCAGCCGGTTGATATCGACCAGATTCGAAGGCGTCTCGACCTGCAATTTCATCAGGTCGAGCAAATTGGTGCCGCCGGCAATGATTTTCGTACCGGGCTTGACGGCAGCGGCGGCCGCTTGCGTCGCCGAGTCGGCGCGTTGGTAGGTAAAGGCTTTCATGTTGGCATTCCCGCGCCTTGTTTGATGGCGGCCACGATGTTGGGGTAGGCTGCGCAGCGACAGATGTTGCCGCTCATTCGCTCGCGGATTTCCGCATCTGTGAGTTGCGCGGCCGACTTCGTCAGGTTCTCGGTCACGTAGCTCGGCATGCCCGACTGGCTTTCGGCCAGCATTCCTATCGCCGAGCAGATCTGGCCGGAGGTGCAGTAACCGCACTGAAAGCCGTCATGTTCGACGAAGGCTGTCTGCATCGGATGCAGCTTCTCGCCTTCGGCCAGCCCCTCGATCGTGGTGACGGATTGGCCGTCGTGCATTACCGCAAGCGTCAGGCAGGAGTTGATGCGTCGTCCTTCGATCAGCACCGTGCACGCGCCGCATTGGCCGTGATCGCAACCCTTCTTCGAGCCGGTCAGGGCGAGGTGTTCCCGCAAAGCGTCGAGCAATGTCGTGCGGGGATCCAGCGGCAGCGAATGGAGGCGGCCGTTGATCCGAAGTTCGACGTTCACAGGAGGCAGGGGTGGTTCGTTACCCTCGACCGGACCGGCGGCAAAAGCGGCACGCGGCAGCGTGGTCAACAGCAGCGCCGTGGTTCCGGTCTCGATCACCGTGCGGCGGGTAACCTCGAACGTATTCGGCGTATCTGGCCCGGTATTGGATTCGTGCTCGTCCATGATTGCTCCATGTTCGCGAGGTCCTTGAAGGCAGTCTGCGAAGACGTCGGGCTTGCGGCCTGATGTCTTCCGGCTGCCCGCAGGAAGACATTAGGTTTACGGCCAGGTGTCATCCGGAAGGTTGACGACGATGGGTGTCGCGGTGCTGCGCACGACGACCCATCGGAACGGTTCGAGTTTCGATGGGTTTATTTCCATATGCGGGAGGAAGGCGGGAACGTGAATGAAATCCCCCGCCTCGGCGCGCGCAACCGATTCTCCGCTTATGCCCCAGCGGATTTCGCAG
>JBJMTR010000023.1:0-4515 GCA_045811565.1 Bradyrhizobium sp. | reverse complement strand
GGCCATGCTGGCGGCAACGGTGTTGCTCGCCGTCGAGGCCCACGCCCAATCCTCAGGCGATGGGATTTCGAACTTTCTTGGCAACGTCTTCTCCGGACAAAAATCGGGAACGCCGGCACAGCCGCAGGCGGCGCCCGGCGCCGCGCCAAGCACGACCGCGCCGGCGCGGCAGAGTATCGATGGTCCGGTCCGTTGCATCGCTCGTCCGATTCCCCACACATCCCCTGCCAGCAAGGCCTTGTCACGGTTTCCAATAGCTTAACAAAGGCAAGATTTCGTTGTCTCGCGCCATCGCCGCAAGGGGAAAGGGAAAACGCCCGGCATCATACATCCGCCTTTGTTCCCGGCTGCAAACCGGCTACCAACGTGCAATCTTTCCTCACCCTCAAGGCCCCCGACACCTCATGAAAATCCGTAAAGCCGTCTTCCCGGTCGCCGGCCTCGGCACCCGCGTCCTGCCCGCCACCAAGGCGATGCCGAAGGAAATGCTGACCATCGTCGACAAGCCGCTGATCCAGTATGTGGTCGACGAGGCCAAGGAGGCCGGCATCGAGCATTTCGTCTTCGTCACGGGCCGCAACAAGGGCGTGATCGAGGACCATTTCGATCGCATGTTCGAGCTCGACGCCACGCTCGCCGAGCGCGGCAAGAAAGCCGAGCAGGAAATCCTGGCGCGCAACCAGCCGGAGGCCGGCGCGATGAGTTTTACGCGGCAGCAGGCACCCCTCGGTCTTGGCCACGCGGTATGGTGCGCGCGCGATATTGTCGGCGACGAGCCGTTTGCGGTGGTGCTGCCGGATGAACTGGTGCTGAACACGCCCGGTTGTCTGGCGCAGATGATCGAGGCCGCGGGCAAGCTAGGCGGAAAATCCAACCTGATCGCGGTCGAGGCGGTGCCCGACCATCTCACCCATCAATACGGTATCTGCGGCGTCGGCAAGCGCCACGCGCATGCCAACATGTTCGAGGTCGACGGCATGGTGGAGAAGCCGCCGAAGGGTACCGCGCCGTCAAACCTCTCGATCACCGGCCGCTACATCCTGCAGCCGGAGATATTCAAGATCCTGGAAAAGCAGGAGCGCGGCGCCGGCGGCGAAATCCAGCTCACCGACGCCATGATCGGGCTCGCGAAGACGCAAAAGTTCTATGGCGTGGAATTCGAGGGAGAGCGGCACGATTGCGGCTCGAAAGCAGGCTTCCTCCGCGCCAACATCGCCTTCGCGATGGCACGCTCGGACCTGCGCGACGGCCTGCGCGCCGAGATCAAGAAGTATCTGGAGGAGTAATTTCCAAGGGAGCGGGCTCTTGATCAAGCTACGGCAATGCCGTAGTACCTGGTTCGATGCAGACCGTCGTCGAAACGCCGTCTTAATTGGCCGACGCGAAAACTCTATTTTCGTCAGACGAACGGAAAGCGATCGTGGATCGTCTCGCCGCTGAGCCTACTTGCGGCGCAGTCATTCCCGGCGGCGGCGGCATTCGCAAGGTTCGGTTCGGCTTCGGCGGACGTGGCAAGAGCGGCGGCGCTAGAATTATCTATCTGTTCAGCGGTGAGAACTTGCCGGTGTTTATTTTGGCCGTTTTCGCCAAGAACGAGAAGACCAACCTTGCTGCTGCCGAACGCAATGAGTTGGGGAAGATGGCTGACGCTATGATCGAAAGTTATCGGAGGCAAAAGTGAGAAAAGCCGCATTCGAAAAGATCAAGGCCGGCCTCGAGGAGGCCAAAGCTTATCTCGATGGTTCTGCCAACAAAGGAGCTTTCGGAGTTCATGTCCCTGCGCGGGTTAATGTAAAGAAGATCCGTACACGGCTCGGCCTGTCACAAGAGAGTTTTGCGCAAACATATGGATTTGCCCTCTCGGCGGTGCGCGATTGGGAGCAGGGCCGTCGTCAGCCGGAACGGAGTGCCCGTATTTTGCTCAAAGTTGTCGAGAAGGAACCCGAAGCCGTGACACGAGCTCTAGCGAAGAGCGGCTAAGCCACCAGCGAAAGCTTCGGCAGGCTGGCGAGCACAGACTGGTTGCGGCCGTTGGCTTTGGCGGCGTAGAGCGCCTTGTCGGCGGCTTCGATGAGTTTGGACCAATCCATGCCCGCGATCGGCGCTACACTCGCGACACCGATGCTCACAGTGTTAACCGTCGGGCCGTCGGACCATTGCTCGACCTTGAGGCGGATCGTTTCCGCCACATTCATCGCCTCGTAAGCAGAGCATCCCGGCAGCAGCACTGCAAACTCCTCGCCGCCGTAACGCGCCGTGCAATCGCCCGCCCGTCGCACCGAGTCCGAAATACAGATGCCGATGCCGACCAGCACCTGATCGCCGGCCTGGTGCCCGTAGCTGTCATTGTAGGATTTGAAATGGTCGGCATCGATCATCAGAAGCGCGACCGGCGTCGCGTGCCGTGTCGCCCGACGCCATTCCGCCTCGATCTCGGCATCGAACTTGCGGCGGTTCTTCAAGCCGGTTAGGGCGTCGGTGGTTGCCAGCTCCTCGAGCTTGTCCTCGGCCTGCGCACGGCGGCTGATCTCGCGCGCCAGAGACAGCGTTGTGGCGACCACGAACAGGACCAGCGCCGCCATGATCGCGCCGATCCGGATCACCTCCCTGTGCCAAAGGTTCAGGACGCTGTCCAACGGTTTTCCGACCACCGTGTAGAGCGGACTCGCACCGCTGCGCCGGACGTACAGCCGCGGGATTCCGTCTATCGGACCGATCCCGGCGTACGACCTGTTGTCCGGCAAATTTGCCGTATTCCAGCTTGTCTGCTCAGCCAGTTTCTTGCCGATGATGTCGAGATCGAACGGCGTCCGCATGATGATGGTGCGGTCGCGGCGGAGAACGGCGATGGTATCTTCCGGACCGAGCTTCAGGCGGCCGAACAGCTCATGGAAATAGCTGAAACGGATCGAGCCTGCGACCACGCCGAGAAAACTGCCATCCTCGCCCGTAATGCGCCGGCTCAGCACGATCGCATAGGCGCTGCGGTACAGCATCGGACGGCTGATAAACAGGCCCGTGTCGGGATGATCGCGGTGAACCAGGAAATACTCTTCGTCGCTGCGATCTTCCGGCACCGGGTCGAGGCTCGCAGCGTCGATGATCAGTTTGCCCTTCGTGTCGAGCACCTGGATCGCGCCGAAATGCTTGGCGGTCGCCGCATGATCGAACAGGATCAGTTGCCGGATTTCCTTGCTGACGTCCTTGAGCTCCGGCATCACCAGATTGCTGGCGACGGCGCGCAGTGACAGGTCGAAAAGCTCGATGTTGCGGCTGATGTCGGCGTCGATACCCGATGCCAGGTTTTCCAGCGTCTGGCGCGCCAGTTCTTCCTCGCCGCGGCGCATATCGAGCATCACGCTGACACAGATCGTGGAAAAGCCGATCACGGTGGCAACAGACGATGCGATCAGCATTTTTGCTGATAACCGCCAGGGCCTGTGAGGCGTGTCCTTTCGCGTTCCGAACAGCATCATCCGCTCCCAATCCTATGGATGCGCCCGGAATCGTTGCATGCGCCTTAAATGACGACAGCGAAGCGGCAATGAGTTAACGATTGGTTGCCGGAATCGGGCGAACGCCGTGCAAACGGCGCGAGACTTTGGAACAGGGACGCGAGTGAACGATTACGACCTGCTGCGGAACTATTTGAAGAAGCAGAAGCTTCCCGAATTCGTGCTGAGCTTCGAACAGATCGAGGAAATCATCGGCGCGCCGCTGCCTCGCGCGGCGCAGCGCGCGTCGTGGTGGGAAACATTGCGCAGTCGGCAGGAAAGGATGCCGCAACGCGAAGCCTGCCTGGAAGCCGGCTACATCGCGACGCGGCAAGCGGACGGCAAGAGCGTGCGCTTCAAGAGGATGAAGTGAGCAGGTGTGCGTGTGCCGACACGCAAATGCTCATACGCGGGCTTGCCTCGCATATCCATCAACTTCGAAAACCCCTTCTTCTGGATGGATTGCCGGGTCAAGCCCCGGTAATGACGAGTTAACTGGTCTAGGCTAACTCGCCGCCTCTAGCCGCTCATCGGTCAACAGCCGCATCGCAGCATCGGCGTCCATCGGCTCACCGAAGGCGAAGCCCTGCGCGTATTCGCAGCCGAGCTGATAGAGCTCGACCGCATCCGAATCGGTCTCGGCGCCTTCCGCGACCACGTCCATGCCGAGGTCGTGGGCGAGCGCGATGATCGATTTCAGGATCACCGGCCGTGTGCCGCGGCTGGTGGTGCGCACAAAGGATTGGTCAATCTTGATGGTGTCGAACGGGAAGCGCTGCAGATACGCCAGCGATGAATGGCCGGTGCCAAAATCATCCAGCGACAGCCCGGTGCCGAGTTCGCGGATGCGCGTCAGCATCTGCGCGGCGTGCTCCGGGTTTTCCATCACCAGCGATTCCGTCAATTCCAGCTTTAACGTGCCGCGCGCCACCTAGGAACGCGTGAGCACGTTGCGTATGTCGTGGATCAGGTCATGACGCAGCAATTGCCGCGAGGAGACGTTGACGCTGGCGAAGATCGG
>JBJMTR010000022.1:0-6204 GCA_045811565.1 Bradyrhizobium sp. | reverse complement strand
CGCGCCCATTTCGGCTCGGTCATGGTCAGCCAGCGGCGATAGGCCTCCAGGCGCCATTCCAGCATCCAGGCCGGTTCGTTCTTTTTCGCGGAAATGAAGCGGACGGTGTCTTCCGACAGTCCCTTCGGGGCTTTGTCGGTTTCGATAAGTGTCTCAAACCCATATCGATACTGGTCGACGTCGATGCGCCTGACGCGCTCGACCGTCTCTTGTACGGCTGGCATTCCATCCTCCGCTCGCGGTTTCAAGGACCGCGGTGGATCGGTTTCAAAAGTCTATTGCGATGCACTCAGGACGAACCCACTGCTTAGAACCGTTCAAGCCGTGTTTCGTCGCTCTCCTTAAGTAAGGTATTGGCGAGCTTTCGCCAAGCCTTTACGGCCAAATCGATGTCCGCCTCGGAGGTAGACCAGCCCAGACTTAGCCGCACCGCTCCCTGCGCCAGTTCCCGGCCAAAGCCCATCGCCGCCAGTACATGCGACGGCTGAACTTTTCCCGACGAGCAGGCGGAACCCGACGATACCGCAATACCGGCGAGATCAAAGCCAATCACCGCGGTTTCCGCCTTCAGCCCCGGCGCGGTAAATAGCGTGGTGTTCGGCAAGCGGGGTACCCTGTCTGAGAATACGATCATACCAGGAGTTTGCCTCAGTCTGTCCTCGAGGCTATCCCGCAGGGCTTCCAGGCGGGCCGCATCGTCCCGCAAGGCCGTCACAGCGGCCTTCGCCGCAGCGCCGAATGCGGAAATACCTGCGACGTTCTCGGTCCCCGCCCGGCGTCCCAGCTCCTGTCCGCCGCCGCGCAGTAACGGCTCGAGTCCTTGCAGCCCCTCGGCCAGGACTACCGCCCCGACGCCCTTGGGACCGCCGATCTTATGGGCGGAAAGCGTGACAACATCGGCCCTTAGCATACCGAGTTCAAACGGGATTTTTCCAAATGCCTGGATTGCGTCCACGTGCAGCAGCCCGCCCGCTTTATGGACCATATCGGCCACTTCGGCGACCGGCTGCAATGCGCCGGTCTCGTTGTTGGCCAGCATGACCGACAGCAGCGCCGGCGAGCCCCTGTCGAGCTTCCCACGGAGATCATCGAGGTCCAGCAGACCGGAACGCGTAACCGCGATGGTCCCGACCGCCTCCGGCGCGAACCGGCCACCTGACAACACCGAGGCATGCTCGATGGCCGAAGCCAGTAGCCGCTGAACCGGAGGGCTCGCGACCCGCCGCAACCCCGGCGTCAGCGCCAGCGCATTTGCTTCCGTGCCGCCGGAGGCGAAAACGACATCCTGGGGTCTCGCGCCGACCGCCGTCGCGATCACGTTGCGGGCGTCCTCTATTAGCCGGCGTGCCTGGCGGCCCTCGGCATGAACCGACGACGGATTGCCGCTTACTTCCCACGCCGCAGCCATCGCCGCCCGCGCCTCGGGGCGAAGCGGCGTGGTTGCATTCCAGTCGAGATAGACGCGATTGGCCATCTGGTAAAATAATACCTACCTTTAAGATCGTGGAAGCTGATGCGAAGCGTTCTGCGCACACCCGCAACCTTATGCCAATTAGTGATTGCAACGTCGCTTACAATCGCGAGCCAACGGCTTGAACACGCTGGTTGATGTTCAAGGTGCTTGCTTTTTGCCCCTCGCCTCATGCTAGAACGCGGCCTCAAAGTTCACCGAGCGCCGTTCCGCGCATCCGCCCAACGACGCTGATCATCCTTTCCATGAGCCACTTTGTCTGCGGGGAGCCGATGAAGTCAGCCCAAATCGGTTGATTGTCAGGGAATCAATCAAGGGATCACTGATGCCTGAAGTAATTTTCACCGGTCCGGCGGGCCGTCTCGAAGGCCGTTATCATCCGGCCAAGCAGAAGAACGCGCCGATCGCGATGATCCTGCATCCGCATCCGCAGTTTCATGGCACGATGAATCACCAGATCGTCTACCAATGCTACTACGCGTTTGCGCATCGCGGATTTTCGGTGCTGCGTTTCAATTTCCGCGGCGTCGGCCGCAGCCAGGGATCATTTGACCATGGCACCGGCGAACTTTCGGATGCCGCCTCCGCACTCGATTGGGCGCAGACCATCAACCCCGAGGCGCGCGCCTGCTGGGTCGCTGGCTTTTCGTTCGGCGCCTGGATCGGCATGCAGCTTCTGATGCGCCGGCCGGAGGTCGAAGGATTCATCTCGATCGCGCCGCCCGCCAATCTTTACGATTTCTCGTTCCTCGCGCCCTGCCCGTCCTCCGGCCTGATCGTGCACGGCGAGAAGGATGCCGTGGTGCCGCCGAAAGACGTCAACACGCTGGTCGAGAAACTGAAGACCCAGAAGGGCATCGTGATCGATCAGCAGGTCATCCCCGGCGCCAACCATTTCTTCGACGGCAAGCTGCAGCCGCTGATGGAAACGGTGACCGGCTATCTCGACATGCGCCTGGCGAACGTGCGTTAGCGGGATTCCGCAACTTTTCTAGCCCGGATGGAGCGCAGCCCGTTAGGATGGCAGACCCGTTGGCTGCATTGATGGGTATCGCTTCCGCTCCACCCATCCCACGAACTGCGACTCTCGTTGGCGCAAGCTTCAAGGCGACGATCCCGGACATCGCCAAAATGCTGCCTACGCCGCGAGCTTCAACAGATGCGCGTCATGACGGACAAGGAAGGCGCGCAGCAGTTTTGGATAGTCGGGCCCAACGGCCGCCTTAACGCTTGGGCGTTTCGACAGCTCTGTCCGCCACACCTTCACCTTTGGCGCCTTCTTGAAGACGTCGAGGTCGATCAACTCATCAAAGACATCGAAATAGCGGAAGATCGGCGCGAACACCGCGTCTACCAGGCTGAAATTTTCGCCCGCGAAAAACGGACCCGCGCCCAGTGCCGCCTCCACGCGGGCAAACTTCGCGGCAGTCGCCAGCCGCTTGCTCTCGAAAATCGCAGCATCGGTCGTGGTTTCCAGGCCCCATAAATCGCTCAGAATGGCCGAGCCAAACTCCATCCACGCCCGATGCTGCGCGCGTTCAAGCGGATCCTGCGGATGCAGTTTTGCCCCGCCTTGCGTATCCTCGATGTACTCGCAAATGACATTGCTCTCGAACAGCGCCACGTCGCCGTCCTCGGTCTTGACCGTGAGCACCGGCACTTTGCCAAGCGGCGAGATTTTCAGGAACCAGTCGGGCTTGTCGGCGAGATCGATATCGATCCGCTCGAACGGAACACCCTTCTCGGTCAACGCGATCACCGCGCGTTGAACATAGGGACAGAGCTTGTGGCTGATCAGTTTGAGCGTCGCGGCCATGGCACACCTCGCAAGTTTCATGCATCTGCATCTAATTAAATGCATCTGCATGAAACTTGTCAAGGTCGATGCAACTGCATCGATGATCACGGCCGCGCGACGATGCCCCCCGTCATCGGGATCGGAACGCCGGTGGTGGCGGGGTAGCTAAGCGGCAGGCCCTTCAGCCCGCGCGCCGCGAGGAAGCCAAAGGCTTGCGCCTCGATCGCGTCGGCGGGCCAGCCAAGCGCCTCGGCCGATTCGACCGTCGCGGGCGCCAGCCGCTCGCGCAGCATCCGGAGCATGGTCAGGTTGCGGGCGCCACCGCCGGCCACGATCCAGCTCTTCGGCACCTTCGGCAGCAGCGGAACGATACGGGCAATTGTCGCTGCGGTGAAGGCGGTCAGGGTCGCGGCACCATCCGCGGGTGACACCTCACCGAGCTTCAAGGCGGCAAAATCGTTGCGGTCGAGCGATTTGGGCGGTGGCAATGCAAAGAACCGCAACTTCAGCGCCCCCGCGATCCAGGCCTCATCAGCCACGCCTTGGGCGGCCAAACGGCCTTCGCAATCGAATGGCTGGCGCAGCAGGCGGTAGATGTAGTCGTCCAGCAACGCATTGCCCGGGCCGGTATCGCAGGCGATCAGCGTGTCTGACCCATCGATATAGGTGATGTTGGAGATACCGCCGATATTGAGCACAACGATTGGCCCTTCGCGCTCCAGCGATTGGGCCAATGCGCGGTGATAGACCGGCACGAAGGGCGCGCCCTGCCCACCCGCCGCGACATCGGCCGCGCGAAAATCGTGCATCACCGGGATATGGATCGCCTTGGCGAGCGCGGGGGCGTCGCCAATCTGCACCGTCAGTTTCCGCTCGGGACGGTGCAGCACGGTCTGGCCGTGAAAGCCGACGATATCGATGTCCTCGCAGGTGATACGGTTTTGCGCGGTGAATGCGGCCACGGCTTCGGCGTGCGCGAGGGTAACGGCGCGCTCCGCCTCGCGCAGGATGCCGGGTCGAGCGTCGCGCTGCGGCAAATGGACGGCTTCAGTCAGCGCCTGGCGCAACAGGCTGCGCTCGGTTTCCGTGTAGGGCCGGTACCCCGACGGGCCAAAGCCGTTGATCCGCCGGCCGTCGGTCTCGATCAAAGCGACGTCGACCCCGTCGAGCGAGGTGCCGCTCATCAAACCGAGTGCCGTCAACATCATCGCCATTGTGCCTTCGCGATGCCCTGCCCAAGAAACTTGCCCAAAGAGCCTGCCAATGACGCGCGGCTTGTATCAAACAAGCACATCTTATAATGCCACAACGCGCCCGTAGCGGCAGCCTATTCCGGTGTGGTTCCGCAACTCGTTACAATTACCGTGAAAATAGAATGATCAGAGTCGCAGACAAATGACAGCATTTAAATCTGATTTCCTGAATACTTTACAGGAACGCGGCTTCATTCACCAATGTTCCGATTTCGAGGGGCTCGACGCGCTGGCTGCGAAGGGCCAGGCAACAGCCTATGTCGGGTACGACTGCACCGCGCCGTCGCTGCACATCGGCAATTTCCTCACGATGATGATGCTGTACTGGCTGCAGCAAAGCGGCAACAAGCCGATCACTCTGATGGGCGGCGGCACTACCATGGTCGGCGATCCCTCCGGCAAGGACGAAACGCGCGCAATCCGCACCGTCGCGGAAATCGAAGCCAACAAGGAAAGCATCCGCGGCGTATTCGCCAAGGTGCTGCAGTACGGCTCCGGCGGCAGCGACGCGATCATGCTGGACAATGCCGAATGGCTGACCAGGCTGAACTGGATCGAGATGCTGCGCGACGTCGGCCGGCATTTTTCGGTTAACCGCATGCTGACGATGGATTCGGTGCGCCTGCGTCTCGAGCGCGAGCAGGAGATGAGTTTCATCTAATTCAATTACATGGTCTGTCAGGCCTACGATTTCGTCGAACTGTCGCGACGCGTCGGCTGCCGGCTGCAGATGGGCGGCTCCGACCAGTGGGGCAACATCGTCATGGGCGTCGACCTCGGACGCCGCATGGGAACGCCGCAGTTGTTCGCGCTGACGACGCCGCTGCTGACGACAGCATCGGGCGACAAGATGGGCAAGACTGCCAAAGGTGCGGTCTGGCTGAACGCGGACGCTTTCAGCCCCTACGATTTCTGGCAGTACTGGCGCAATGCAGAGGATGCCGACGTCGCAAAATTTCTAAAACTCTTCACGGTCCTGCCAATGAGCGAGATCAGGAAGCTGGAGGCATTGCAAGGCTCTGAAATCAATGAGGCCAAGAAGGTGCTGGCGACCGAAGCCACTGCCCTGCTCCACGGCCGAGATGCCGCGAACGAGGCGGCCGAAACCGCGCGGCGCACCTTCGAGGAAGGCACGCTCGCGGATACGCTTCCGACCGTGGAAATTCCGCGCCGCGAGCTTGATGCAGGGATCGGCGTGCTGGCAGGATTTGTGAGAGCTGGCCTTGTCGCCTCCAATGGCGAGGCGCGCCGCCAGATCAGGGGTGGCGGACTTCGCGTCAACGATATCGCGGTGTCGGACGACAAGATGATGCTGAAGCTCGCAAACCTCACACCCGAGGGGATGATCAAGCTGTCGCTTGGCAAGAAGCGCCACGTTCTGCTGAAACCCGCATAGGCGTATTCGCTTTTGCCGCTTGCCCGGACGCTCGGAAACGCGCTCCCTGCTGGCCATGGATCAGAATACACCGCCGGAGGAGATTCGGACGAAGCCGCTGAAGCGGGCACGCGTCGCACTCAACGTGCTGGCGCTGTGCTTTGCACTGTCGGTGCTTGGCCGCGGCCTCGGCGACAGCTTTACTGTCTTCCTCAAGCCGATCTCGGAAGACTTTGGCTGGGACCGCGCGCAAATCGTGTCGGTTTATTCGCTGACCTGGCTCGCCGGCGGCCTGACGGCGCCGCTG
>JBJMTR010000021.1:0-4978 GCA_045811565.1 Bradyrhizobium sp. | reverse complement strand
TTGCCGCCGAGCACATGCAGCATCTCGATCAGGTAGTCGACATAGTCTTCGAGGTCAAAACGGCCCTCGGCGAGCGGCACCATGCGCGCATCGGACCAGTCGGTGATGTAGACCTCATGCGTCGGCAGGAAGGCCTCGACCGTCCCGCGCAACAGTGTGGCGTAGTGCCCGGACATCGGCGCCACGATCAGGACCCGCGGCTGCGGGCTGCGCAGCGGGCGGGTCAGCTTGCGATCGAAATACAAAAGACGGCAAAACGGCTTTTCCCAGATCGAGCGGATCTCGACCGGCGTGTGCACGCCGCTGACCTCGGTGGTGTCGAGGCCCCATTCCGGCTTGCCGTAGCGGCGGGTGGTGCGCTCGAATAATTCGCACGCCGCGGCAACGGATTTGCCGAGCTCGGTGCGCGACCACGGATTGAGCGGATTCTGAAACAGGAGTTTGGTGGCATCCGTCACCGCGCGCGCCGGATTGAGCGAGGCGTGCGCCATTTCGTACATCCAGTACATCGGCGTCGTGAGCGCCGGACTGCCTTCGGCCGCTAGCGGCGGGGCGCCAAATTCACCAATCGGCATTAATTCAAATCCCTGTTTTGCGCCGCAGCATAGTGGCGAATGCGCAATAATGCGTCAATGCATAGACCACTATATCTAGGCGCTGTGGATGGCTAAAACATCGATAATCCACGGGAAAGTGAAGTTATTCACCGCCGCCGAGGAGCGAGCCGTTTTTCTTGGCGCTGCGCAAAAGGGCAAGAAATATCAAAAATGACGCGATAAACAGCACCACGTTGATGGCCAGCGCATCGACCATCAGGTCGGTCCGAAACACGTGGTCGATCAGCAATGCCCGCATGCCCTCGAACACGTAAGTCGGCGGCAGCGTCCAGGCGCAATATTGCAGCCAGTGCGGCAGTACGCTGACCGGGTAATAGATGCAGGCGAGCGGCATGACGCCGAACATCAGGGTCCAGACGATGCTCTCGGCGCCGAGCCCGTTACGCAATACCAGCCCCGTGACGAAGATGCCGATCGACCAGCTGGTGAAGATCAGATTGCAGAAGAAGGCGATCAGCGGCAGGCCGATGCTGTAGAAGTTGAAGTTGAAGAAGAACATCGCCAGCAGCGTCATCGGGATCACGCCGATGGCGAGCCGGATCACGCTCATGATCATCAGCGAGATCAGAAACTCGATCGGCTTTAGCGGACTCATCATCAGGTTGCCGAGATTGCGCGCCCACATCTCCTCCAGAAACGAGATCGAAAAGCCGAGTTGTCCGCGGAACAGGATGTCCCAAAGGATCACGGCGCCGATCAGCGTGCCGCCGGCCTGCGCGAAAAACCCTGATGTCTGCGAGATGTAGTTCTGCAGAAAACCCCAGGTGATGATCTGCAGCGCGGGCCAGTAGATCAATTCCAACAGACGCGGCCACGACGACATCAGAAGGTACCAATAGCGCAACACCATCGCGTTGATGCGATGCATTGAGATCCCGTGCTGAGGGCTGATGACGTGGCTCACGACGCCGCCTCCCGCACCCGGCCGCGCGCGACGTCCAAAAACACCTCTTCGAGGGTCGCGCGGTTGTAGCGGGCCATGATCTGGTCGGGGCTGTCGTCGTCCTCGATGCGGCCGCGCTTCATGATGATGACGCGGTCGCACAGCCGCTCCACCTCCAGCATGTTGTGCGACGCCAGCAGGATCGTGGCGTTGTGGGTTTTGCGATAATTCTCCAGATGCTGGCGGACCCAGTCGGCGGTATCAGGATCGAGCGAGGCGGTCGGCTCGTCGAGCAGCAGCAATTCGGGCTCGTTAATCAGCGCTTTTGCGAGCGCGACGCGTGTCTTCTGTCCGGCCGAGAGTTTGCCGTTGGCGCGGTCGAGGAAATCGCCGAGTTCGAGATCGGAAGCCAGCTGTTCGATACGCCCGCGCAGGTTCCTGACCGCATAGAGCCGGCCGAAGATGGTGAGGTTCTGCCGCACCGTCAGCCGCATGGGCATGTCGACATAGGGGCTTTCGAAGTTCATTCGGCCGAGCACCTCGGCGCTTTGCTCCGGCATCGCATGGCCTAGCACCTGGATGCGACCCGACGTCGGCAGTACCAGCCCCATGATCATGGCGATGGTCGTGGTCTTGCCGGCGCCGTTGCCGCCGAGCAGGCCGGTGATGCTGCCGCGCGCAATGCGAAACGACACGTCGTCCACCGCGCGGGTGGTCTTGTAGAATTTCACGAGGTGCGCAGCGTCGATCGCCGCGGATCCTGCCGGATCGGCCGCGGGCAATTGCGCTGATGCTGTCTCGCTATTGAACATTTCGGGTCGTTCATTGGGCCAACATGGCGCCGAGCGCAAGACTTTGCGGTGGCTTCCGGGTCTCCTGGTTCGAGACGCGCGGCATGCCGCGCTGCTCACCATGAGGGTTGAGTGCTTCCCATCATCCTTGAGGAGCGCCTCTTGGCCGCGTCTTGAAGGATGAGGCCCGGCACCGGAACACGCGCAGCTTCGCAAATTTGTGATCGGGACCCTGCACCGCTAAAGTCGTGGAATGACCGACGTTGCAGCCTCCGACTTCCGCCAACCGCGCCGTCATGTCCGTCTGGATACGATATTGCGGCTGCGCTGGCTGGCGGTGCTAGGCCAGCTCGCCGCGATTTTCATCGTGGCGCAGGGGCTGGAATTCAACGTCCCCGTCGTCCCCTGCGTCGCCATCGTCGGCCTTTCCGCGCTGCTCAACCTCGCACTGCAGATCGCGTTCAATCCGATGCAGCGGCTGGAGCCGGTCTATGCGGCGGCGCTGCTGGCGCTCAATATCGTCGAACTGGCCGGACTGCTGTTCTTGACCGGTGGCCTGCAAAACCCCTTCTCATTCCTGTTCCTCGCCCCAGTCCTGATCTCGGCAACCGCGCTGCCGGTCCGGCTGACGATCACGCTCGGCTGCCTCGCGGTCGCCTGCGCGTCGGCGCTGGTGTTCTTTCATTTGCCCTTGCCATGGGAAAGCGAAGATCCCCTGGTGCTGCCGCCGATCTATCTGCTCGGCGTCTGGCTCTCGATCCTGCTCGCGATCGGCGTCACCAGCCTCTATGCCTTCCAGGTCACCGAGGAAGCGCGCAAGCTCTCCGACGCGCTCGCCGCAACCGAACTGGTGCTGGCGCGCGAGCAGCATCTCACCCAGCTCGACGGCCTTGCCGCCGCCGCGGCGCATGAACTCGGCACGCCGCTGTCGACCATCTTCCTGATCGCGCGCGAACTGGAACACACCGTCAAAGACGGCCAACTCGCGGGCGACCTGAAAACCCTGCGCGAGCAGGCGCAGCGCTGCCGCGACATTTTGGGCAAGATCACGCAATTGTCCTCGAGCGGCGCGCCGTTCGACCGCATGAAGCTGTCGACGCTGATCGAAGAATTGGTGGCGCCGCACCGCGATTTCGGCGTCGCGATCAAGGTGCGGCTAGCTGTCGCAGCGACACCCGAGCCGGTCGGCGCCCGTAATCCGGCGATCCTCTACGGCGTGGGCAATATCCTCGAAAATGCTGTCGATTTCGCCAACCAGGCTGTCGAGGTGAATGCGTGGTGGAACGCCGACACCGTCGAGATCGTGATTTCCGACGATGGCCCTGGCATCGCGCCGGATATGCTGAAGCGGATCGGCGAACCCTATTTGTCGCGGCGGCGCAGCGCGGATGACGCCCAAAGCGAGCGCGCCGGCCTCGGGCTAGGGGTATTCATCGCCCGCACACTGCTGGAACGCACCGGCGCCAAAGTCTCTTTCAGCAACCGGACCTTTCCCGACCACGGTGCCGTGGCCCATGTCGCCTGGCCGCGCGGCGTGTTCGAGGCGGACGAAACCGCCGACGGAACAAGCTCTTAAAGCATTTCCAACAGCCTGAGCCATTAACCGATTGACTTTATACGGCCTTGGCAGCGCCATGTTGCCACGCCATATGTTTGATATCCGACACTGGGATCATTCAACGTGAACGCCATCGCTGAACTGAACGATCACGCCGACCGCTCGCTGCTCATCGTCGAGGACGACAAGCCGTTTCTGGAGCGCCTGTCGCGCGCCATGGAAACCCGCGGCTTCTCGGTCACCTCCTGCGACACCGTGTCGGATGGCCTGGCGCAGATCGGCCGCGCCGCGCCGGCATTCGCGGTGGTTGATCTGCGGCTCGGCGACGGCAATGGTCTCGATGTGGTGTCGGCGCTGAAGCGCAAGCGTCCCGATGCCCGGGCGATCGTGCTGACCGGCTACGGCAACATCGCAACCGCCGTGACCGCGGTGAAGATGGGCGCGGTGGACTACCTCTCAAAGCCCGCTGACGCCGACGATGTCGTCGCCGCCCTGCTTGCCAGCGGTACGGAAAAATCCGAATTGCCGGCGAATCCGATGTCCGCGGACCGCGTACGCTGGGAACACATCCAGCGCATCTACGAGATGTGCAACCGCAACGTCTCGGAAACCGCGCGGCGCCTCAACATGCATCGCCGCACCCTGCAGCGCATTTTAGCCAAGCGCGCGCCGCGGTAATTTCTTCCGTCAAACGCACATCGCAGGTCGGGCAAAGCGAAAGCGTGCCCACCATTCAGGACAAAGCTTGCGGATAGATGGTGGTGGAACAGCGCAAGAGCGCCTTTGCCCACCTTACTTCAGGCCAAATCTAAAACTCCGCGTGCCCTTGCGGATCGACCAGGCGGTTGATGCGTTGCGCGGCGGCCATCGCAAAGCGCACCGTCATCAGCTTGCGGGTCGGTGCGGGAAGGCGATGCTCCGGTGCCTCGCAATTCATGTGTGCGCCATAGGCATCCGCCACGATCAAGCCGGTATCGGCGGGAAAAATCTTGCATGGCAGATCCTGCGTAAACGCGAAGAACAGCCGGTCGCAATGCATCCGGTAATCCTGCCATTTCTGGTCGGCGCGCAGATCCTCCACCGAGGACTTGATCTCGACGATCCAGATTTCGCCGCGCTCGTTCAGCGC
>JBJMTR010000020.1:0-19169 GCA_045811565.1 Bradyrhizobium sp. | reverse complement strand
GCCCACCACCTGCTGGAGAATCCATCATGAGCAACGAACGCTCGTTGTCACTGGGAGAACTCAACAATCGGATCGCGATCCTGCAGGGCAACATCCGGCAGCTGATCGAACAGGCCGCCGCCGCGTCAGGTGAGCAGAATGAAGCGCGTATCGCCGACCGCATCCATCAGCAGAATGAAGAGCTCGAAAGGCTGATCCAGGAGCGCGACGCCCGGGAGAAAAAATAAGAAATAGGGAGAGCGCATACGGCCATACCCTGGGCGCGCCTTGATCTTCGCAACGCGCTGCCGTTACTAGGCCCAGAAGCAATAATGCGCGGTCGAAAATGCCCGCACGTCTGGGAGTAGGCTGATCCATGGGACCACTCGAGGGCATCAAGGTCGTGGACATGACGACCGTGCTGATGGGGCCCTATGCCACCCAGATGCTGGGCGATTACGGCGCCGACGTCATCAAGGTGGAATCGCTCGATGGCGACGTGACGCGGCAGATCGGGCCGACACGACACTCTGGGATGGGGCCGGTATTCCTCAACACCAATCGCAGCAAGCGCTCGATCTGCCTCGATCTGAAAAAGCCGGCCGGGCGGGATGCGGTGCTGCGGCTGATCGCATCCGCCGACGTGCTGGTCTACAACGTGCGTCCGCAGGCGATGGCGCGGCTGCAACTTGATTATGAAGTGGTTTCAAAAATCAACCCGCGGCTGATCTATGCCGGGGTGTTCGGCTTCGGCCAGGACGGGCCTTACGCGGCAAAGCCCGCCTATGACGATCTGATTCAGGGCGCGACCGCGCTGCCGGCGCTGATGGCGCAGACCTCAGATGGCGTGCCGCGTTATGTTCCCAATGCGCTGGTCGACCGCATCGTCGGGCTGACGGCGGTGGGCGCGATCTGCGCAAGCCTCGTCAATCGCGACCGGACCGGGCGCGGTCAACGTGTCGATATCCCGATGTTTGAGACCATGGCCTCTTTCGTCATGGGCGATCACATGGGCGGTCTCACCTATGAGCCGCCGCTCGATCGGGGCGGGTACGCGCGGCATTTGTCGCCGGACCGGCGGCCATACAAGACCTCGGACGGCTACATTTGCGTGATCGTCTACAACGACAAGCAGTGGGAGAATTTCTTCAAAGCCACCGGCCGCGACGATCTCCGCAGCAATCCAAAATTCGCGACCTTTGCCGGCCGTGCCACCAACATCGATGCGGTCTATGCCGAACTGGCGCGCATTCTCGAAAGCAAAACCACCGCTGAGTGGACCGAGATCCTGGAGAAGGCGGATGTGCCTGTCATGCCGATGCACGACCTCGAGAGCCTTTTGCAGGATCCGCACATCGTCGCCACGAATTTCTTTCCCGTCATCGATCATCCGACGGAGGGCCGCATTCGCAACATGAAGGTCGCGGCGAAATGGTCAGGCACGCCGGTCGACCCCAAGCGGCTGGCGCCGCGCTTGAGCGAGCACAGCCGGGAAATCTTGCAGGAAACCGGCTTTTCACCTGAGGAGATCGCTGCGATGGTGCGCGGCGGCATCACCAAGGCGGCGCCGGGATCGTAGGAAACAAGCACATGGATTTTGCGCTATCAGCCAATCAGGAATCGATACGCGACGCCGTTGCGAAAATATGTTCGCGTTTCGACGAGGCCTACTGGCTGAAGAAGGACAAAGAGGGCGGTTATCCCACTGACTTCCATCGCGCGCTGGCCGATGCCGGATGGCTCGGTATCTGCATTCCCGAGGAATATGGCGGTTCGGGCCTCGGCATCACCGACGCCGCCATCATGATGCGGACGATCTCGGAGTCCGGCGCCGGCATGTCCGGCGCTTCCGCCGTGCATATGAACGTGTTCGGGCTCAATCCCGTGGTCGTGTTCGGCACCAAGGAGCAGTGCCGGCGCATGCTCCCGTCTATTATTTCGGGCGCCGACAAATCCTGCTTCGCGGTCACGGAGCCGAATACCGGGCTCAACACCACGCAGCTGAAAACCCGCGCGGTCCGCAAGGGCGACAAATATATCGTCAACGGCCAGAAGGTGTGGATTTCCACCGCCCAGGTCGCCAGCAAGATTCTGCTGCTGGCGCGAACGACGCCGCTGGAAGAAGTGAGGACCCCGACGCAGGGCTTGAGCTTGTTCTACACCGATTTCGACAAGAAGCGCGTCGCGGTGCATGAAATCGAGAAGATGGGCCGAAAGCCCGTCGATTCCAACGAATTGTTCTTCGAGAATTTTGAAATCCCGGTCGAGGATCGCCTCGGCGAGGAAGGTCGCGGTTTCGAATACATCCTCCACGGCATGAATCCGGAACGGATTCTGATCGCCGCGGAAGCAGTCGCCCTTGGCAAGATCGCGCTGTCGCGCGCCTCGGCTTATGCCAAGGATCGCATCGTGTTTAACCGTCCGATCGGCATGAACCAGGCGATCCAGCATCCGCTCGCGAAGTGCTGGATGGAACTCGAAGCGGCGTGGCTGATGGTGCTCTCCGCGGGGTGGCAGTATGACAAGGGCCTGCCGTGCGGGCCGGCAGCCAACTCCGCAAAATATCTCGCGGCGGAAGCCGGCTACCACGCCTGCGAGCAGGCCGTCATGACCCATGGCGGGTTCGGCTACGCCAAGGAATATCACGTCGAGCGCTACTTGCGGGAATCCCTGATCCCGCGCATCGCCCCCATCAGCCCGCAGCTTATTCTCAGCTTTATCGCCGAGAAGGTGTTGGGTTTGCCGAAGTCGTATTGAGGTTCATTTGTGATGAAGGCCGAAACGGAATGACGCAGTCGAGCAAAGCCGCAAAGCCATGAGCTTCATCACCGGCGTCGGGCTGACGTCCTACGGCAAGCATGAGGGCTCCTCCTCGCTCGACCTCATGAGCAAGGCGGCGGAGCTGGCAATGGCAGATGCCGGACTGAAGCGATCTGACATCGACGGCATTCTGTGCGGTTACTCTACTGTGTCGCCGCACATCATGCTCGCGACGGTGTTCGCCGAGCATTTTGGCATTCGCCCGTCTTACGCCCACGCCGTGCAGGTCGGCGGCGCCACCGGGCTTGCCATGACCATGCTGGCGCACCACCTGGTCGATGCCGGCGTTGCAAAGCATGTCCTGGTGGTCGGCGGCGAGAACCGTCTCACCGGTCAGAGCCGCGACGCCTCAATCCAGGCGCTGGCGCAAGTCGGCCATCCCGATTACGAAGTGCCACTCGGGCCGACGATCCCCGCTTATTACGGCCTGGTCGCGTCGCGTTACATGCATGAATACGGCGTGACCGAGGAAGACCTCGCCGAGTTCGCGGTGCTGATGCGCAACCACGCGATGATGCACCCCGGTGCGCAATTTCGCGATCCGATCACGGTCGCTGACGTGATGGCATCAAAACCGGTGGCGATGCCGCTGAAACTCCTTGACTGCTGCCCGGTCTCCGACGGCGGCGCGGCCTTCGTCCTCAGCCGCGAGCCGACCTCCGCGACCGCCATCCGCGTGCGCGGCTGCGCGCAGGCGCATACCCATCAGCATGTCACGGCGGCGCCGCGCCTGAGCGAGCTCGGCGCGGAGGTCGCGATTGCCAAAGCAAAGGCCGCGTCGGGCGTGGGGATGTCCGACGTGCGCTACGCCGCGGTCTACGACAGCTTCACGATCACGCTGGCGATGCTGCTGGAGGAGCTCGGCTTCGCCGAACGCGGCGAAGCGGCGGCGCAGGTACGGGCCGGCTATTTCAGCCGCGACGGGAGGATGCCGCTCAATACGCATGGCGGGCTCCTGAGCTATGGCCATTGCGGCGTCGGCGGCGCGATGGCGCATCTGGTCGAAACCCATCTGCAGATGACCGGACGCGCCGGCGCTCGCCAGGTCCGCGATGCCTCGCTTGCGCTGTTGCACGGCGATGGCGGCGTTCTGTCGTCGCATGTCAGCATGTTCCTGGAGCGAGTACGATGAGCACGCTGGCGGACTGGACCACTGGGCAAGAGGCAATCCTCTATCAATCCTGCGTCGCCTGCGGCGCCCGGCAATATTTTCGCCGCAGCTTTTGCGCGTCCTGTGGTGCGCCTGATCCGATTGAAAAGCGCGCCGGTGGAGCAGGGACGGTCTATGCCACGTCACTGGTCTGCCGCGCGGCTACACCCGAAACCCGCGCGCATGTTCCCTACAACGTCGTGCTGGTCGATACCGTAGAGGGCTTTCGCATGATGGCCCATGGCGCCAACGACCTCGCCATCGGCGATGAGGTTCGCGCGAGATTTACGCAGTTCGCCGGGAGATTGGTGCCGTATTTCGAGAAGGTGAGATAGAAGCTGTCATTCCGGGGCGATGCGAAGCATTGACTCCTCCTTCGGACCATCCCGGAATGACGGCGTCACCGCGCATAAAAGATAACGCTGGCAATCACGAGCATTGCCGTAACCGCCAGCATTTGCGCAAGCGCCTCCGAGGCCGCCCTCTTGGTGGCTTCCTTCATGCCTGTCTCCCTAGACTTGGGCGTGACCCATCGTTGCGTCAGAAGCGCGAACGACAGCCTTGATTTTTTACTCGGAACACCCCGCGACGAGTATTCGCTTTGGTTGAGTCCCCACTCAGCGAATATCGACGGCACCAAGGTCAGACAGCAATGCGGCGGCATTTTGACTCGCTCGTGTTGCTCCGGCGTCATCAGGCAGATAGTGTTTTGGAAGCCGGCAAGAATGTCCGCAATGGAAACCCAAGGTAAAAGAAATGGCTCGTATTGAATACAGCGACCGCGCCAAAGCCAGCGACCGCACCCGCGAGATCCTCGACAAGAACCGCAATGCCAATATTTTCAGGATGATGGCGCATTCGCCGAGCTATTTCGAACAATACTGCCGGCTCGGTGGCGCAATTCGAAGCAAGGGCGAGCTCGATCCGATCCTGCGCGAACTCGCCATCACCCGCACCGGCATCCTGTGCGAGGCTCCTTACGAGATCGTCGCTCACAAACGTATCGGCAAGAACGTCGGTGTCACCGACGAGCAAAACGATGCTTTGGAGAACTGGCAGTCCGCCAAATGCTTTAACGAGCTTCATCGCGCCGCACTGGCCTTTACCGACGAGATCGTCAAGCTACGAAAGCCCACCGATGCGACCTTCAATGCGATCGCCTCAAAACTGACGCCAGGAGCGCTGGTTGAACTGCAGCTCTCGGTCGGCTTCTACATCATGACGTCGAAGTTTCTCGAAACGTTCGCGATCGACCTGCAGCCGGTGACGGAAGTGGTTAGCTGACTTCAAAATTGCCGCCGAATGACGGTGATCCACAGATCAATTTCTTTCCTGCGCCGGGTTGATATATCGATCTGTCATGGTCCATAAGCGGCGTCCCCGCGGCGGACGGGTCAGCCGCCGCGACCCCCCAAGGAAAGAGTTCGCGTGGCAAATATTCATCGGCAAATTGCGCAGGAACTTGGCGTGCGCGAGCAGCAGGTCGAGGCGACGGTTGCATTGCTCGACGGCGGCGCCACGGTGCCGTTTGTGGCGCGTTACCGTAAGGAAATCACCGGCGGGCTCGACGACGCGCAATTGCGCACGCTGGAAGAGCGGCTGAACTATCTGCGCGAACTCGAAGAGCGTCGCACAGCTGTCCTCAATTCGGTCCGCGAGCAGGGTAAGCTCGACGCCGCGCTGGAAGCGGCGATTCTCGCCGCCGACAGCAAGGGACGCCTGGAAGACATCTATCTGCCGTTCAAGCCGAAGCGGCGGACCAAGGCCGAAATTGCCAAGGAATCCGGTCTCGAGCCACTGTCTGAAATGTTGCTGACGCAGCCTCAAAACGATCCGCAGGTCCTGGCGGCAGGTTTCGTCGACCCCGAAAAGCAGGTGGCCGATGTTGCCGCGGCGCTGGAGGGCGCACGCGCGATCCTGGTGGAGCGTTTCGCCGAAGATGCCGACTTGATCGGCGCGCTGCGCGAAGAGATGTGGTCCAATGGGCTGATGATCTCGACCGTGCGGCGCGGCAAGAAAACCGAGGGCGAGAAGTTCAAGGATTATTTCGATTTCAGGGAGCCACTCGACAAGTTGCCGTCGCACCGCATCCTGGCGCTGTTCCGCGGCGAGAAGGAAGAGATCCTCGAGGTGCAGATCCAGCCCGAGGCGCAGCCCCCGGCTGCGAACGTCACCGGTCCGTACGAACTGAAGATCATGCGGCGGTTTGGCATTTCCGACCAGGGCCGCCCGGGCGACCGCTGGCTCGTTGAGACCGCGCGATGGGCATGGCGCACCAAGATACAAGTACATCTCAACATCGACCTGCGGATGCGGCTGTGGACGTCGGCCGAGACCGAGGCGGTGCGGGTGTTTGCCTCGAACCTGCGCGACCTGTTGCTGGCGGCACCGGCCGGCGCGCGCGTCACCATGGGGCTCGATCCCGGCTACCGCTCCGGCGTCAAGGTCGCGGTGGTCGATGCCACCGGCAAGGTGGTGGCCACCACGACGATCTATCCGCATGAGCCGCAGAGGCATTGGGACGAGGCGCTCGCGACGCTCGGTAAGCTCGCGGTCGCGCACCGCGTCGATCTGATCGCGATTGGCAACGGCACCGCATCGCGCGAGACCGACAGGATGGCGACGGACCTGGTCAAGTTGCTGCCGGACCTGAAAATGTCGAAGATTGTGGTGTCGGAAGCCGGTGCTTCCGTCTATTCGGCCTCGGCGTTTGCATCGGGGGAATTGCCGGAGCTCGACGTGACCTTGCGCGGCGCGGTATCGATCGCGCGGCGGTTGCAGGATCCTCTGGCCGAACTGGTGAAGATCGATCCGAAGGCGATCGGGGTCGGGCAATATCAGCACGACCTCGGCGAAACAAAGTTGGCGCGTTCGCTCGATGCAGTGGTCGAGGACTGCGTCAACGGGGTCGGCGTCGACGCCAATACCGCTTCCGCACCGCTGCTGGCGCGCGTTTCAGGTATTGGTGCAGGCCTGGCCCAAAGCATCGTGCAGCATCGCGACGCCAACGGTCCGTTCAAGTCACGCAAGGCGTTGAAGGAAGTGCCGCGGCTTGGGCCGAAAGCGTTCGAGCAATGCGCAGGTTTTCTGCGCATCCATGATGGAGAGGACCCGCTCGATGCATCCGGCGTGCATCCGGAAGCCTATCCGGTTATCAGGCGGATTCTCGCCGCGACCAAAAGCGATATCAAGGCGTTGATCGGCAATGCCGAGATTGTGCGCCAATTGAAGCCGCAGACTTTCGTCGACGACACGTTTGGCCTGCCCACCGTGACCGATATTCTCCGCGAGCTGGAGAAGCCCGGCCGCGATCCGCGCCCGGCCTTCAAGGCCGCGGTGTTCAAGGAGGGGGTTGAGGAAATCAAGCACCTCAAGCGCGGGATGATCCTCGAAGGCACGGTCACCAACGTCGCCGCATTCGGTGCTTTCGTCGATGTCGGCGTGCATCAGGACGGGCTGGTGCACATCTCGGCGATGTCGAAGACCTTTATCAAGGATCCACGCGCGGTGGTGAAGCCGGGCGACATCGTCAAGGTGAAAGTGCTCGACGTCGAGGTGGCCCGCAAGCGCATCGCGCTGACCCTGCGCCTTGATGATGAGACCGGAGCAAAGAGCGGGCGTTCGGCGCCAGCCAAGCCGAGCGACAAGTCCCGCTCCTCGTCGCCAACGCGCAAGCCGGAACCATCGGGGGGCGGGGCGCTCGCCGAAGCCCTGCGACGCGCCAGCGAGAAAAGCGGGCGCGGCGAGACCTAGCTAGCCCCACGTGAGTAGATCAATCTTGGCGTTGGCCACGAGCAGGCGGTCGGCGAGCAACTGCGCGAGGTTGTGCATGATCTGTTCGGCGGCGCGCGGATGCTGCCTGCGGAAGCGCTCGAAGTCGCGGAGCGCTATTTCATAGGCGCTGGCCGCCATGTCGGCCGCCACATTGGCGGAGCGGACCGGCTCCAGCAGGGCCATCTCGCCGAACGCCATGCCGGCCGTCAGCGTCGCAAGCCTTATGCCATCGGGCAGGGTGACGTGAACCGCACCGCTCCGGAGAAAGAACAGCGACGTCGCGGGATCGCCGGCTGCGGCGATTGTCTCGCCGGATTGATAGGTCTTGATGGTGCCGAGCGCGGCGAGATCGGTCAACTCCTCCTCGGTCAGTCCCGCCAGCAGCGGCTGTTCGGAAAGTTCGGTCGTCTCGAGGAAATCGATCGAGCCGCCGTAGCGATAGACGATCTGGTCTTCGGCCCATTCGATCGCGGTATCGAGCAGATAGAAGTCGCGGACATTGGAGATCCCGCTTGTCCATTCGCCGATCGTCTCCCACTCCTTCGACGTGCGCTTGATTCCGGAGAGGATCACGGTGACGCCTAGTCTTGCCAGTTCGTGAAAAGCCTCCGCTACCAGGCGGGCGCCGGCGCGGGTTGTCGAGGTAACCCGGCGCAGGTCGAAAATGACGAAGTTTGGACGCGGCTTGGCGGCGAGCCGGCGCGACACATAATCGACATTGGAGAATGACAGCGTGCCGATCAGCTCGAGCACCCGCACTTCCCGATAATGCGCAGCGAGGATCTCCTGCTCTTGCGGGCGGCGGACGCGCCGCGACGGGTTCTTGCCGATATTGTAATCTGCGATGATGCTGTTGCGCGCGTCATCGCTACGGTTGAGCATATGCAGGTCGTAATGCGACGACAGCGCCTCGCAGACCTTGATGCCACGCACGCTGTTACCATGCGTGTCGAGTTTCGGCGAATAGCTGCCGAGCCCGAGCCGCGCCGGGAGTGCCGCCAAAATGCCGCCGCCGACCCCGCTCTTTGCGGGAATGCCGACGCGATAAATCCATTCGCCGGCAAAGTCGTACATGCCGGAAGAGGTCATCACCGAGAGCGTCCGCGAGATGGCGTAAGGCGTCATCACCTGCTCGCCGGTCACGGGATTGATGCCGCGATTGGCCAGCGTCGCGGCCATCACGGCGATATCGCGCGCCGTCACCAGCACAGCGCATTGCCGGAAATAGACTTCCAGCACGGCGTTGACGTTGTCTTTAAGGACAGCATTGGTGCGCAGGAGGTAGCCGATCGCTCGATTACGATCGCCGGTCGCGCTCTCGGAAGCGTAAACGGTCTCATCGACGCCAAGCTCGCGTCCGGCGAAGCGTCCGAGCGCCTCGCGTATATAGTCGAACGCTGCCTCGCCCTTGGCCTCGTGTATCAGGCCGGAACAGGCGATCGCACCGGCATTGACCATCGGATTGAACGGATGGTTTTCGGCGTTGAGACGGATCGAGTTGAAGGGATCGCCTGATGGTTCGACGCCGATTGCGCTTTCCACCCGTGCCGCGCCCAACGTATCCAGCGCCAGCGCGAACACGAAGGGCTTTGATATGGACTGGATGGTGAAGGGCACCTTGGTATCGCCGACCTCGTAGACGTGGCCATCGAGGGTCGCGAGGCTGATGCCGAAATGGGCAGGGTCGGCCTTGCCGAGTTCGGGGATGTAGTCGGCGACGGCGCCGCCGGCCTCGGCGGCGAATTCCGCGTGACAAGCGTTCAGGAACCGCAGCAATGGCGGTTTCGATTGGGTCCAGGCCGCAGGGCTGACGGAGAAAACTGAAGGCGACGGTTTCATCGCCTCCTGTTGTGCAATGCAATCAGGGTGCGCGCAACTGGTTCGGTATCAGCGCCCGGCGGCGCACCAGCAGCAATGAAATCAGTGTCGTCGGAACAAGGACTGCAAGCCCGAGCAGCGTGATCTGTATTTGCGACAGCGGCATGATACCGCCGCCCGGGGTCGCCACCACAAAACCGCCGATGACGAGCAACGCCCGAACCGGCCATTCAAGCGCTCCGGCACCTCGCAAATCGCCGACAAAGACCTGATAGCCCTGAATGCCCCCGCAGATGAACAGGGTGCCAAAGCCGGCAAGCGCCATCAGGCCGAGGCCGGCGAGATAAGGGCTCGGTCCTTGCAGCACCAGCGCGGGATTGAGGACGAAGAAGAACGGAATGAAATAGATGATACTGCCGACCCACATCGATTCCCATCCGGTCTTCATCGCCGGCGAGCCGGCGATGCCGGCGGCGGCAAAGGAAGCGATCGCCACCGGCGGCGTGATCGATGACAGCATGCCCCAATAGAAGATGAACATGTGCACCGCCATACGGTTGAGGCCGAGCTTTTCCAGCGCCGGCGCCACCAGGATGGCGAGGAAGATGTAGCAGGCCGTAGTCGTCAGCCCGAGCCCGAGGATCAGGCTGGTCAGCGCGCACATCGCCAGCAGCAGGAACGCGTTGTCGCCGGCCAGCGTCAGCAGATCGTTGGCGAGGCTCGAGACCACGCCGGTCATCGAGAATGCGCCGATCAACAGACCGCAGCCGGCGAGGATGCCGACCAGTTCGACGAAGGTGCGGCCGTTGACCTCGAGGAATTTGCCGATGGTCGTGAGCGTCCAGCGCGTCTCCTTGGAGAACAGCTGGTTCAAGACCAAAAGCAGCGCAGTGGCATAGAACGGCGCGTGGCTCTCGCGCTTGAAATAGAGCAGCATCACGATCAGAAGCGCGATGACGAAGATGTAGTACCAGCCCGCCTTGATGGTATCCGTGATCTTGGGCAATTCGGCGCGCGGGATGCCCTTCAGTCCGTGTCGGGCGGCATAGGAATCCACCTGCATAAACAGGCCGATATAGTACAGCACAGCCGGAATGACGGCGGCGACCGCGACCTCGGCGTAGCTGACGTTCAAAAATTGCGCGATCACGAACGCGGTCGCGCCCATCACCGGCGGCGCCAGCACTGCGCCGGTCGATGCACAAGCCTCGATCGCGCCGGCGTAGGAAGCGCGAAAACCGCTCTTCTTCATGACGGGAATGGTCATGGTGCCGGCGGTCAGCACGTTGGAAATGATCGAGCCCGACATCATGCCGAGCAGGCCGCTGGCGAAGATGCAGACCTTTGCGGCGCCGCCGCGGAAGGTGCCGCATAGCGCAAAGGCGATGTTGATGAAGAACTTTCCGGCGCCCGTCATCATCAGGGCGGTGCCGAACACCAGAAAGCCGATCACGGTGTCGGCGAAAGCCTGAATGGGAATGCCGAGCAGGCTTTCGCCCGACAGCACGTGATAGGCGGTGGCCTGATCGAGAGTCAGTTCCGACCCGCGGAACGGGCCCAGCCATCTGGCTTCGGCGAATAGCGGATAGACTGTGAAGGGCAGCACGCTGAGCAGCAGACTCCAGCCGCCGGTGCGGCGTAGCGCCTCCATCAGCACTATCCACATGACGATGCCGGCGGCAATGACGTTCTGTGGCGCGCCGTCGGATTCCCAGCCGAATTGCGCCGCCTTGCGCACGTTGAGCATCAGCCAGACCGCGGCGCCGCAGGTCAGCGCAAACAGCGCGAGGTCGTACCAGGGAATGCGATCGAGCGGCGCCGAGTCCGTTCCCGGAAAGATCAGGAACGTGAACGGCAGCATCAATGCGATCAGGAGATAGAAATACTCGGTGTTGAGCTGGGTGTAGCCGATGAAGAAGCGCAGCGAGAATTGCTGGTTGATGCAGAGCAGGATGGTCGCCGCTGTCGCGACGACCAGTGCCCATCGCCACCACCCACGCAGGGTGCGCACCCGCGTGACCTCGGCTTCCTGCAGATTGCCAATGCCGGCGTGAGGATCGTCGAATTCGATCCTCTTTGGCGCCGCGACGGCGTGATCGGACGAGGAAACTGACATCGGTGGGTCCCTAAAGATGGTGTGCGCCTTGCGGCGCCTACTCGAAGCCGTTCGGCATGTTGGCTTTGGCGAGCGCTGTAGCGCGCGCCTTCATCCAGCCGTCGAGGAAGGCCTTGTCGTCCGAGGGCGGACTGGACTTGCCGTAGTCCGCCCATGCGGCTGCGAGCACTTCCTGCCGCTTGAACAGCGTGTTGTTGTGGGCTTCCTGCGCATCGGTCCATTGCCCGGCTTCTTTCAGCGCTTTCACGGCACCGGGATGCACCGGCACCACCCAGTTCTTGGTTTGCCGATCCGCCGCCAGCCCCCCGGCGCCAGGCGCGGAATCCTTGTAGGCGTCGTAGTTCACGATCATCGCCTTGGTGATTGAATAAATCTGATCCGCCGGTTGCAACGCATAAGTGACAAAGATCGGGTAAGGGTAGTTGCCCATCTCGATCGGCTTCTGCGGAGAGATGCCGGCACCGCAGGTGGCAAGATGCGGGAAGAAGAACGAGCCGACCTTCTTAACCCGCTCCCACCCGGCCTTGTCGTTATGAGGAAGCGGCGGCCAGACAATGCCGCGCGGCGAGGTCTCGGCTTCCTTTGCCGGACCGGTGATCGTCGTTGCGAAGGCGGCATCGGTGTCGTTGTTGATCAGGCCCTTCCACATCGCGCCATAGCTCGAGAATTCGACGATCTTGACATCGCTCTGCTTGAGATCGCCGAAAGCGAGAATGGCAAGCGAGTTTTGGTTGAGCGCGGGAGAACCGACGACGAAGCCAACGCGCTTTCCCTTGAGATCCTTGACTTCCTTGGCGCCGGCATCGGCCGCCACGCCAAGCGAGGCGCCGTTGCAATCGACAGTCGACAACAAGAGTTGCAGCGGCTGCGGCCCCCAGTCCTTGACGCCGAATTCGAACACGCCTTCCTGCGCGAAATAGGTGCCCGATCCCATCGCCGACACCAGTGCGCGCTTCGCCCGAAGCGGCGCGAGGCGTGCCACATCGTTGCCCGCCGGCAGCACGCGGACGTCAGTGCCGTATTTGTCCTTCATCATCTTGCCGACTCCAACCGCGATGTTGAAACCAGCGGTTCCGGTGTCATAGGCGGTGAAGGCCATGCTCGGTGGCAGCTTGACGTCTTCGGCGAATGCCGGCGCACTCGCGACGAGCGAGATGCTTGCAAGAGCGGCAGGCGCGAGTGCCATCAGCCGATGGATCATGTTTTCCCTCCGGTTTGTTTCGCTATGCGAAATCGTTGTTTGAAGCGATCATTGCATCGCGGGTTGGCGATGGCAACGGCGCAGCAAATCCCCGCCCGATATTAAGCCAGTTGCGTCACTGGACAGATTGTCGCGGATGAAAAACAACGTCGGTGGCTACGTCTCGAGGATCGCAACGGCCTGTCCCTCCGCGATAACGTCGTCGACGTTGACGAGGATCGACTTGATTGTGCCCGATGTCGTCGAGGTAACCGGTATTTCCATCTTCATGGCTTCAACGAATGCAATCTCGTCGCCGTCACTGACGCTTGCTCCGGCTTCGACGGGAAGCGCGCACACGCGCCCGGCAACTTCGGTGACGATCTTGATATCTGGCATTCCACACCCCCGGGGTTGCCATAGCGGAGAATTTGAATCGCGAACGGCTTTTTGTTGTGGCCGCAGATTGCCTGAGGTAGCTTGTTCTGCAAGTGGAATTTTATTCCGTACGGCGGAATGGAGCCATACCAATGGGACGGCGCTCGGAGCGGCTTAGTAAACAGGGAATGCTCGCCAGCGATCTTGCAGGCGAGGGGGATGTCATTCAGGTGGTGTCGCGGGCGTTCGATGTTCTGCGCTGCTTCGAGGGGCACGAAGCGCGGCTCGGCAATCTTGAGATTTCCAACCGCTGCGGCCTGCCGCGATCGACGGTATCGCGGCTGACCCACACGCTGACGCGGATGGGCCAGCTGGTCTATCTGCCGCGCGACCAGAAATACCGCATCGGTCCGAGCGCGGTGGCGATGAGCACCTCGATGATGAAGGGGTTGCAGCTTCGCAATCTGATCCGGCTCAGATTGCAGGATGTGGCCGAGCAATTGCCGGGCACCGTCGGCTTCGTCATCCCCGACCGCTTCCATCTCGTCTATCTCGAATTTGCGCGCGCGGCGAACGCACTCGGCCTGCACGAAGGCACCGGCAGCCGCATCGCGATGTCGAGCACGGCGGCAGGCCACGCCTATACCGCGGCGCTCGATGCCGACGTCGGCGACGCCCTGATCGCGGAGATGGAGCGCGAGATTCCGGAAGGCGCCAAGCTTCTGAAGCCGCGCATCGAAGGTAACCGCCGCCATTTGCGCGAGCATGGCTACGTCGTCGCTTGTGGCCTGTGGAGCCCGCATATCAATGGCGTCGCGGTGCCTATATGGTCGCCGCAATATCAAACCTTTGTAGTGGCGACGATCGGCCTACTCTCGACGATGTATGACGAGAAGCGGCTGCACAAGGAAGTCGCGCCGCCGATGATCGGCCTTGGCTCGGCGATCGGGGACCTGCTCGAGGGCGCCGACGGCGATATCTTCAGCAATCATCGCCTCGAGCGAAAGCCGCTTCCGGTGTCGGCCCACAACAATAATAAACCGATCAAGACGGAGGACAGGAATGAACTGGAAGCCGGAACTCGACGACCTCGCCCGGCGCGAAGCGTTCGCGCGCGAGATGGGAGGCGTTGACAAGGTCAAGCGACAGCATGACCAGGGCCGGCTCACCGTTCGTGACCGCATCGACAAAATGGTCGACGAGAAGACCTTCCACGAGATCGGCGCCATCTCCGGCATCGCCGAATATGACGAGAACAACGAACTCAAGCATCTGACGCCGGCGAACTGCGTGTTCGGCCGCGCCAGGGTCGACGGCCGCACCGTGGTCGTGGTCGGCGACGATTTTACCGTGCGCGGCGGCTCGGCGGATGCCTCGATCTCGGCCAAGCCGCTGATGGCGGAAGAGATGGCGCATGATTTCCGCCTGCCGATCATCCGGATGATCGAAGGCTCCGGCGGCGGCGGCTCGGTGAAGACCATCGAGACCAAGGGCGCGGCCAATCTACCCGGCGGCGTCGGCGGCACGCGCTGGTACTGGTACACGATGGCGAATCTCGCGCGCGTGCCGGTGGTCGGGTTGGGCCTCGGCTCGGTCGCGGGTCTCGGCGCGGCGCGGCTTGCGGCCACGCATTATTCGATCATGACCAAGAACTCCGCGATGTTCGTCGCCGGGCCGCCGGTGGTGAAGCGCCTCGGCCAGGATTTGACGAAACAGGAGCTCGGCGGCGCCGACATCCAGACCCGCGCCGGCGCCATCGACCAGGCTGTCGACACCGAAGAGGAAGCCTTCGAATGCGCCAGGCGCTTCCTGTCTTATCTGCCTTCCTCGGTCTATGAGCTACCGCCGACGATTGCCTGCAACGACGATCCGGACCGCGCCGAACAGTCCTTGATGAAGGCCGTGCCACGCAACCGTCGGCAAGTCTACAAGATGCGCCCGATCATCGACGCCGTCGTCGACAAGGGCTCGTTCTTTGAGGTCGCCGCCAATTTCGGCCGGCCCATCATCACAGGGCTGGCGCGGCTGGAAGGCCGCGCGGTCTTCGTGCTCGCAAGCGACCCCTTCCACTACGGCGGATCGTGGACGGCAGAGGCCTGCCAGAAGGTGGTGCGCTGGGTCGACTTCGCCGAGACCTTCCATCTGCCGGTGGTCTATCTGATGGATTGCCCGGGTTTCATGATTGGGCTCGAAGCCGAGAAGTCGGCGACCATCCGTCATGGCGTGCGTGCGATGGCCGCCGTCAACCAGAGCACGGTGCCCTGGTGCACCATCATCGTGCGTAATGCCTTTGGCGTCGCCGGCGTCGTGCATCAGCCTGCCAACCGTTTCTCGATGCGTTATGCCTGGCCGTCGGCCTATTGGGGATCGCTGCCGCTGGAAGGCGGTATCGAGGCGGCCTATCGCGCCGATATCGACGCCGCTGATGACCCCGCGGCGAAGCTGAAAGAGATCGAGGATCGCTTGAACAAGCTGCGCTCGCCGTTCCGCTCAGCCGAGAAATTCTGGGTCGAGGAGGTGATCGATCCCCGCAACACCCGTTCGCTATTGTGCGAATTCGCGCGGTTGGCAGAGCCGATCCGCACACCGGGCCCGCCGAGCAATATGTCGACGCGGCCGTAGTTAGCCACCGCGCTCGACTCGGCGTACGCGGGCTTGACCCGCGTATCCATCGTCCGCGTCAGCGGATAATCATCTTCACTCGCATCTTCACTCGAAGGGTGATGGATTGCCGGGTCAAGTCCGGCAATGACAATCATGGACTTACGCCGCAGCCGGTTTTGGGTGCCGCGCGATCGCAAGCGTGATCAGCGCCGCGACGACGCAGAGCGCGCCGGCTATGAAGAACGCCGGCAGGTAGGTCGCAAGCACCGTGCGCGACACGCCAGCGCCGAACGCCGCGGCGCCTGCGCCGAGCTGGTGACCCGCAAAGATCCAGCCGAACACGAGATTGGCGCGCTCCGGCCCGAACCGCTGTGCGGTGAGGCGCACGGTCGGCGGCACGGTTGCGATCCAGTCGAGGCCATAAAACATCGCAAACAGCGACAGGCCATAGAACGAGAAATCGGTGAAGGGCAGGAACAATAGCGACAGGCCACGCAGCCCGTAGTACCAGAACAGCAGCCAGCGATTGTCGTAGCGGTCCGATAGCCAGCCCGAGACGATGGTGCCGAAGAAATCGAAGATGCCCATGGCGGCGAGCAGGCTTGCCGCCTGCACCTGCGGAATGCCGAAATCGAGGCACATCGGAATCAGATGCACCTGAACCAGGCCGTTGGTGCTGGCGCCGCAGATGAAAAAGGTTCCGAACAGGATCCAGAACACCGGCGATTTCGACGCGTCGCGCAGCGTGCCCAGCGCCGCCGCCATGATCGGCGCGTTGTTGGGCGGTGACGCCGGCAGGGGCTGCGCGCCCTCGTCTCCGAACGGCCGCAAACCCACATCGCTTGGGCGGTCGCGCATGACGAGCAGCACCGCGAATGCCGCAACGCCGAGCATGATGCAGACCAGCGCCAGCGCGATCCGCCAACCGAACCGTTCGGTGAGACTTGCGAGCAGCGGCAGGAACACCAATTGTCCGGTCGCAACGCTCGCGGTCAAAATGCCGACCACGAGGCCGCGCCGGGCCAAGAACCAGCGCGCGGCAATCGTTGCCCCCAGCACCAGCGCGGTCATGCCGGTGCCGATGCCGATCACCACTCCCCACAGCAGCATCAACTGCCAGACCTTCGTCATCGCGAGCGATGCGAGAAGGCCGGAGACTACGATGAGCTGCGCGGCTAGCGTCACGTTGCGCAGGCCGTAGCGGTTCATCAGCGCGGCCGCGAACGGCGCCATCAGCCCGAACAGGATGAAACGGATCGAAAGCGCCGACGAAATCTCCGCGGTGGTCCAGCCGAACTCCTTCTGGAGCGGCACGATGAAGACGCCGGGCGCCCCGACCGTGCCCGCGCCGATCAGCGCGGTGAGGAAGGTCACCCCGACCATCACCCAGCCGTAGTGGATGTTGCGGCGGGCGAGGGCGGCCGACAGCCAGTTCGAGATCATGGCAGTTCCTGTTTCGGCGCCTGGAGCGACGCGCTGGTGCGAACGCTAGTGAATCGCGCGCTCGACCGCAATTGCGGTGGCCTCACCGCCGCCGATGCAAAGTGCGGCAACGCCGCGCTTGAGGTTCTGTGCTTCCAGCGCATGCAGCAGCGTCACGATCAGCCGTGCGCCGGTGGCGCCAATGGGATGGCCAAGCGCGCAGGCGCCGCCATTGATGTTCAGCTTTTCGCGGGGAATGCCGAGATCGCGCTGCGCCGCCATCGCCACGACGGCAAACGCTTCGTTGATCTCGAATAGATCGACGTCGCCGGCGCTCCAGCCAATCTTGTCGAGCAATTTACGGATCGCGGGAATCGGTGCCGTCGTGAACCATTGCGGCTCCTGGCTGTGGGTGGCATGGCCCTTGATTTCCGCCAGTACCGGCAAGCCGTCGCGATCGGCCAGCGAACGTTTAGCGAGAATAAGTGCCGCGGCGCCGTCGGCATTGGCCGAGGAGGCGGCCGGCGTGATGGTGCCGTTGGCGCGGAATGCCGGCTTGAGGCCGGGAATTTTTGCCGGATCGACTTTCAGCGGATGTTCGTCGTTGGTGATGAGGCGAGGGCCGGCCTTTTCGGTGATCGTGATCGGCGCGATCTCGGCCTTGAAGGCGCCGCCCTCGACCGCCTTGCGCGCTCGCGTCAGCGTCTCCATCGCGTAACTGTCCTGGTCCTTCCGGGTAAACTGATAGGCTTCCGCGGTGGCTTCGCCAAAATCGCCCATCGAGCGCCCCGTCTCATAGGCGTCCTCGAGCCCGTCCATCATCATGTGATCGATGATGCGGTCGTGGCCGGCGCGATAGCCGGAACGCGCCTTCGCCAGCAGATAGGGCGCATTGCTCATGCTCTCCATGCCGCCGGACAGCACGACCTCCGCAGAGCCGGCATTGATGATGTCGTGGGCCAGCATGGTGGCCTTCATCCCGGAGCCGCAGACTTTATTGATGGTGGTGGCGCCGGTGGCATCAGGGAGCTTTGCTCCGCGCGCGGCCTGCCGCGCCGGCGCCTGGCCCTGTCCGGCCGGCAGCACGTTGCCCATGAAGACCTCGTCGATCCGCTCCGGCGCGAGTTTCGCCCGCTCGAGCGCCGCGCCAATCACGTGGGAACCTAGCTTGTGCGCCGCGAGCGGCGACAGTTCACCCATGAAGCGACCGAGCGGGGTGCGGGCGGCGGAGACAATGACGACGGGATCGGAGGCCATGACAGATGCTCCTCAATTTCGGGCAATCAATCAGATTATATCCATCATATTATGCGCTGCAAAAATGTGCAACGGATAACCCAATGAAAAAATCTCGCGATCGCATGAGAGAAATTGATCCGTCCGAGTCACGCATAAAGCGGCGAACTGGCCCAGGGCTATTCCAGGCGCTCGAGCGCCGTCTTGATGGCATTCCTGAAGGCTGTGATGTCGCCAAGTTCATGGCCGAGCAGCAGCGCAAGCCGGGTCAGGAACAGCGCTTCGCGCTCCGGCCCGGCCGAATCGATCGCCGTCGCCAACGCCTCGTAGGCGGCCTCGAAGTCTTCGAACGGCATCGCACTCATGCTGTCTCGCTTCCCAGGCATATGCCTGCCGCTCTCAGGATCTCGCCGGGAACGACGGCCTTCCATCGCCCGGCAATGTGCAGGTCCGGCCGCAGCAGATAAAACGTGCCGGGCTCTGCGGCGAACAGGCGGGCGATTCCCCGGTCGCCGTCCGAGATGGTTTTCGCCTCGGAAACCAAACCGCGTGACGCGATCAGCAGCGCAACGAAACGCTTGTCGAGCCGGCCGAGTTGCGCGAGTAACGCCCCTTGCTCGGCGGTCGGTTGCCCCTCGCAGAACAGGATCGCCGTCATGCCGTTGCCGGCGTCATCGAGCAGATAGCTGCCG
>JBJMTR010000019.1:0-5160 GCA_045811565.1 Bradyrhizobium sp. | reverse complement strand
CTCGCGCAAATTCGCCCAGGCGACCTCGGAAAACGTCGGGCAGCCGTTCGCGATCGTGCTCGACAAAGAAGTGATTTCCGCGCCCGTGATCCGCGAGCCGATCACCGGCGGCTCGGGCCAGATTTCCGGCAGTTTCACCGTACAGGCCGCCAATGATCTGGCGATCCTGATGCGCGCCGGCGCGCTGCCGGCGCCTTTGACCGTGATCGAGGAGCGTACCGTGGGTCCCGGGTTGGGTCAGGACTCGATCGAAAAGGGCGAGCTCGCCGCCTACGTCGGCTCGATCATGGTCATCGTGTTCATGCTGGTGACCTACCGCCTGTTCGGGGTGTTCGCCAATATCGCCGTCGCCATTAACGTCGCCATGATTTTCGGCTTGCTGTCGCTGTTGAACGCCACTCTGACGCTGCCCGGCATCGCCGGCATCGTGCTTACCGTCGGCATCGCGGTCGATTCCAACGTGCTGATCTATGAGCGCATCCGCGAAGAATTGCGCGGCGGGCGCACCGCGATCTCGGCGATCGATGCCGGCTTCAAGCGCGCGCTATCGACGATCCTCGATTCCAACATCACCACCTTCATCGCCGCCGCGGTGCTGTTCTATATCGGCACCGGACCGGTCCGCGGTTTCGCCGTGACGCTCGGCATCGGCATTATCACCACGGTTTTCACCGCCTTCACGTTGACCCGCCTGATAGTGGCGTGGTGGGTGCGGTGGAAGCGGCCGCAAAGCGTGCCGATCTAAGAGGCTTCCGTGACGCATTTCGTTCTCATTGGGTTGGGCATTCTGATCGTCGTGCTGACAGTGGTCAGCGCGCTCGGCATTTTGCCGTCGCTCCGGATCGTGCCTGACAACACGCATTTCGATTTCACACGATTTCGCCGCATCAGCTTTCCGATCTCGGCGCTGCTGTCGATCATGGCGATCACGCTGTTCTTCACCCATGGCCTCAACTTCGGCATCGACTTTCGCGGCGGCACACTCCTGGAAGTGCAGGCCAAGTCGGGCAGCGCCGACATCGCTTCGATGCGCGCGGCCTTGAGCAATCTTGGATTGGGCGACATCCAGTTGCAGCAATTTGGCGGGCCCGCCGACGTGCTGATCCGGGTGGCCGAACAGCCCGGTGGCGATTCCGCGCAGCAGGAGGCCGTGCAGAAGGTCCGCGGCGCGCTTGGCGACGCCGTCGATTATCGCCGGGTCGAAGTGGTGGGCCCGCGCGTTTCCGGCGAGCTGTTGGCCTACGGCATGATCGGCCTGATGCTCGCGATCATTGCCATCCTGATCTATCTCTGGTTCCGCTTCGAATGGCAGTTCGCGCTGGGCGCCATGATCGCCAACGTCCATGATATCGTGCTGACCGTCGGCTTCATGTCGATCTCGCAGGTCGATTTCGATCTCACCAGCATCGCGGCGCTGCTGACGATCCTTGGTTATTCATTGAACGATACGGTCGTGATCTACGACCGTATCCGGGAAATGCTGCGGCGCTACAAGAAAATGCCGATGCCGCAGCTTTTGAACGAGTCGATCAACTCGACGCTGTCGCGCTCGATCATCACCCACGTCACCGTGACGCTGGCGTTGCTGGCGCTCTTGCTGTTCGGTGGCCACGCCATCCACAGCTTCACGGCGGTAATGATGTTCGGCGTCGTGCTGGTCGGCACCTACACCTCGATCTTCATTGCGGCGCCGATCCTCATCTATCTCGGCGTCGGCACCCATCGGGCCGACGCGCCGGATACGCCTACAAAGAAATAGTCATGGCGGGACCCTCGGACGCTCCGCATCTTCCGAGGTCGGCGCCGATCGATGCCTACGGCAAGGGCGGCTTTGCGTTCGCCGACATCTCGCATCGCGGCTCGCTGTTATGCCTGCCGGATGCGATCTGGGCCTGGCCTGTGACGAGGCCTCAAGAAATAGACGAGTTTTCGCTGGAGCGCGTGTTCGCCGCCGCCAATGCGATCGACACCCTGATCATCGGGACCGGCACCGAAGTGTGGGTGCCGCCCAAGAGGCTTCGCGATGCCTTGCGTGCAGTGCAGGTTGTGCTGGACCCGATGCAGACAGGGCCGGCGATCCGCACTTATAACATCATGATCGGCGAGCGCCGGCGCGTCGCGGCGGCGCTGATCGCGGTGCCATGAGCACGGCCGACGCGGATGAGGATTCCGCCGCCTTCTGCGCCGATCTCGTGCGCACCCACGATTTTCCGCGCTACGCCTCGACACTTTTTATGCCGCCAATCCAGCGCCGCGCGCTACTGGCGATCCACGCCTTCAACGTCGAAATTTCTCGCGTGCGCGAGCAGGTCAGCCAGCCGTTGCCCGGCGAGATCCGCCTGCAGTGGTGGACCGACATGCTGGAGGGCCAAGGGCGCGGCGGCGTCGAGGGCAACCCTGTAGCTGCCGAACTGCTGCAGGCAATCGGGCAATTTCGCTTGCCTGTCGAACCGCTGTCACGGCTGATCGACGAACACCAGTTCGATCTCTACAACGATCCGATGCCATCGATGGCGGCGCTGGAAGGCTACGTTAACGACACCTCGTCGGCGCTGTTTTCGCTGGCCGCGCAAGTCGCGGCACCGCCATCGGAAGAGATTGATCACCTCGCGCGCCACGCCGGCCTGGCGCAAGGCTTCGCGCAGGTGATCGCCGCCTTGCCGCGGGATGCCTCACGGCGACAATTATTTGTGCCGCTGGAATTATTGCAGCAGCGCGGCAGCGGAATGGAGGAGGTTTTTTCAGGCAAGCAAACAGCGAACGCACGCGCCGCGATCGATCAGCTTCTTGGCGAAGCGAACAGCCACTTGAGTACGGCATTCTCGCTGCTGGCCAAGGTACCGCCCGAGGTGAGGCCGGTATTTTTGCCGCTGGCGCTGCTGCAACGCGATCTGAAGCGAATGTCTCGCGCTGACCACGATTTCTTCGTGCCGCATGCGACATCGCGATTGCGGATCCTGTGGACGCTGTGGCGGGCATCGCGGAGAAGGGAGTTTGGAGGGTAGGGCGCACCGCCCGAAAGCTGTCGTCGCACGACTGACCGGGCCACCCCGTACGCCGCGGCCTTTCGATTCAATCACCCAAGCCTCTCGGATACTGGGTCACCCGCCTACGCGGGTGACGACATGCACAATCTCTGGCTACTTAGCCCGTCGGCCTATCCATCTCCGCTACTTCAAAATTAAACCGGTCGCGCAGATTCTTGCGCTGCTCCAAAATATCCTTGAGGAACGCGCGGTCGGCGTCGTTCTTCATCATCGGCTCGATCAGGTCGATTTGGTTCATCGCGACCAGCTGCAGGATTTCGGTACGCGGTTTTCCGGCGGCATCGCGCGGCAGCGCATGCACCACCTGGATATGCTCCGGCGGCTTGACGCCCCTGGCTGAGGAAAGTTCGCTGTGCAATTGCTTTTCCAGCGCGGTCTGGTCGGCCTCGACAAAGGCATACAGACCGACGCCGACGCGGCGGTCGGCAAAGGCGACGATCGCGGTGTCGCGGACATCAGGGTTTTTGAGTATCAGGTCGATCAGGACGGGCGCATCATTGACCAGGCGCCGGCCGCCGCCTTCGCGATCGGTGAAATTGAACAGGCCGCGGGTAATCGCCTGATAGACTTTCTTGCCGGTCTTGAGCCAGACGCTGGCGACCACCGACTTGCGTCCGAGAATTTTTCGTTCCTTCGGCGTCAGAGCGTCGGGTGCATAGCTGCGCTTGTGTTTCAGCAGATGCCGCAGATCCTCGTAAGCCGCGATGCGAAACAGCCGGCTGCGGCGCTTGAAACAGGCGGCGAGCTGAAAGTCCGTGAGATAGGCGCGGCCGTCACTGCCGCGCAGCCAGTTCTGCTCCTTGGCGAGATCGTTGTGGCAGATGCCGGCGCGATGCAGTTTTCGGAGTGCCGCCTTGGCGGACCGGAAATACGCGACGTCGCCGTGCGGCTTTGCCAGATGCAGTGCCACACCATCGATGAAGCCGCGCACCAGCGCCCGCTTGCCGGCCCACAGCAGTCTTGGGCCGACGTCGAGGTCCCGCGCCAGCGCCAAGGCGCGGCGCTCACGCGAAAACAGATGCAGCGCCAGCGCAACAGACCACCACGGTACCTGGTCGAGCCGGCGCAGCACCGCGTCGACTTCGCTGGCCTGGTCGCGAAAGCGGCCGCGCTCAACGGTCGAAAACACGTCGCGCTTCAGCAGGACGCCTTCGCGCCATCGCGCCGACAGGATGGCGCCATCGTCTTTGGGTAATCCCATGAACTTACGCCGCTGCCGCTACGTGCGAATGCTCGGCGATCCAGCGATCGAGATCGGCAAGTGCGCGGGCTGAGATCGCCTGCTTCTTGGCAACCGTCTTCTCGCTGCCGCGAAGCCTCGTTCCGTCCGGCTTCTTGGTCGGCGGATTGGCCAGCGGCGGGAATAGCCCGAAGTTGATATTCATCGGCTGGAACGAGCGCGGTCCGGCCTCTGACGTCTCGATGTGACCGCCCGTGATGTGACCGAGCAGCGAGCCCAGCGCGGTGGTCGGCGGCGGTGGCGCGAGCGACTGCCCGCGCGCGTTGGCCGCGGCGTAGAGGCCCGCGATCAGCCCGATGCTGGCGGATTCCACATAGCCTTCGCAGCCGGTCATCTGTCCGGCAAACCGCAGGCGCGGCTGCGCGCGCAGGCGCAATTGCCCGTCCAGCAATTTGGGCGAGTTGAGGAAGGTGTTGCGATGCAGCCCGCCTAGCCGCGCGAATTCGGCGTTCTCGAGTCCGGGGATCGTGCGGAACACCCGCTGCTGCGCCCCGTGCTTCAGCTTGGTTTGGAAGCCGACCATGTTGTAGAGCGTGCCGAGCTTGTTGTCCTGGCGAAGTTGCACGATGGCGTACGGCTTCACCGTCGGATCGCGCGGATTGGTGAGCCCGACCGGCTTCATAGGCCCGTGCCGCAGCGTCTCGCGGCCTCGCTCCGCCATCACTTCAACCGGCAAGCAGCCGTCGAAATAAGGCGTATTGGTCTCCCAGTCCTTGAAGTCGACCTTCTCGCCGCCGATCAGCGCATCGACGAAGGCGCCGTATTGCTCCTGCGTCATCGGACAGTTGATGTAGTCGGCGCCGGTGCCGCCGGGCCCGACCTTGTCGTAGCGCGATTGAAACCACGCCACCGACATGTCGATGGAATCCTTGT